>JAILGL010000145.1 GCA_024696825.1 Lachnospiraceae bacterium | reverse complement strand
AAGTGACAGAGGCGGCGGAACCATGGATGTAGATGGTGGAACCTATACTTCTAATGGAACAGGCTCACCGGCTATATATTCAACTGCAGATATTTCAGTTAAAAATGCTACATTGAAGGCTACAAACTCTGAAGCAATCTGCATAGAGGGTGAGAATTCCATCACCTTGAAGAACTCAGATTTGTCAGGAAATATGCCAGAAAATAATCAGAATGACTGCACATGGAATGTTATTCTTTATCAGAGTATGTCAGGTGATTCAGAGGTTGGTAAGTCTACATTTAGCATGACAGGCGGAAGTCTTACAGCTAAGAATGGTGGCATGTTTTATACCACTAATACTAAGTCAGAATTTAACATTGAAAACGTTGATATAACATATGCTAAGGATAATGATTTCTTCCTTAAGTGCACCGGTAACAGTAATCAGCGTGGTTGGGGCAGTTCAGGATCCAATGGAGCTGAATGTACATTTAACGCCAAGAATCAGAAAATGAAGGGCGATGTAATTTGGGATTCCATAAGTGAACTTACCCTTAATGTAACTAAGGGAAGTACCTTAACAGGAGCTATCGTAAAGGATGACAGCAACGCAGGAGATGGTGGCGATGGCACATGTAAGGTTACTATAGATAAGAGTAGCAAATGGATTGTAACAGGTAACAGCACTGTAACATCACTTACAGTAAAGGGAACCATAAAGGATTCTTCAGGAAAATCTGTAACAATCAAGGATGCTAATGGAAAGACCCTTAAAAAGGGCACTGGAAAATTTACAATAACTGTAAATAGTTACAATAAATAGTCTCATTTAACACTTTTTTTGCATTGAGAGGAGGACAGAGAAATCTGTCCTTTTCTCTTGTGTGTTTTTAAGAATCTTGGTATACTATAGGTTATGTATGTGATAATTTAGTTTATCTATAGATACTTAGAAGGGGAAATATAGGAACTATGTCAAACAGAGATAGAATTGAGGAGAGGAGAGCCAGACTTGCCAGAAGACAGAATAGAGAAATGTCTAAAAGAACTGAAAAAGTTGAAAGAGCAAGAGGGAGAGCTCTCCAATCAGACAATATTATATTAAATATATTAAGCAATAAGATTCTTAGAATTATATTAGTTGCAGTAATTTTGGTAGTCGCATTTGTTATATGGCTTCTTTATATTAACAACTATAAAAAGGCTCTTTCAGATGTAGACTATTCCATGAAGAGTACTTCTTCAGTTGCAGTTAATGAGACAGCTTATAAGTTTACTACATTTAAATCTGAGAATCCTACTGTAGGGTTGGTACTTTATCCGGATAAGAAGGTAGAGTATGAGGCATACGCTCCATTTGCTAATATATTGGCTCAGAAGGGCGTATTTGTAATAGTTTGTGATATGCCATTTAATTCTTCATATCTTCCTTATAAGAGGGCTCTTAAGGCTATTAAGAGATATCCAAATATTAAGAAATGGTATGTTGGAGGATTTGGTAAGGGTGGAATCAAGGCTGGCAAATGCTTTAGTAAGAATTCTAAAAAGTTTGAAGGCCTGGTGCTTTTAGGAGCCCCATGTAAATATAATCTTTCAAAGCTTAACAAGAAAACCATAGCAGTTTATGGTTCTTTGGATGGAGTTTATAAGCCTTCTAAGATTAAGAAGACTGAGAAAAAATTTAGTAAAGACAAGGTGATTTATGAAATAAGTGGCGGTAACCATTCTAATTTTGGTTACTATAAAAAGTTTGTCCGCGACAAAAAGGCGACCATAGAAAGAGAAGAGCAGATAATGGAAGCCACCTCATTTATCGCAGGGGAAATTAGAGAAGATGAAAAAGAGTAGGAATACTTAAAAGCCCTGAATTATCAGGCTTACAGCAGATTATAAAAAATATTTTTAAATTTATAAAAAAAGTAGTTGACAGATTCGACTTTCGGCAATATAATATTACTTGCGTCGCGTGAAGAGACCGATTTAAATCGGGGTGTGGCTCAGTTTGGCTAGAGTGCTTGATTTGGGATCAAGAGGTCGCAGGTTCGAATCCTGTCACCCCGACTTAAGCATTTCATTTGCGACAACAACCTAATAACGGCATAAGCTTGATTATAAGTTTATGTATTTATAATCTGCGGGTGTAGTTCAGTGGTAGAACACCAGCCTTCCAAGCTGGATATGTGGGTTCGATTCCCATCACCCGCTTTTTGTGCCAGTAGCTCAGCTGGATAGAGCAACGGCCTTCTAAGCCGTGGGTCAGGGGTTCGAATCCCTTCTGGCACGTTTTTATCAGATATATAAGTTGTTATGTGTCTGATATATTTTTCTTTATAGGGAAGTTTCTTCTATAGAGAATCAATCAAATATGGTGGATGTGGCGCAGTTGGTTAGCGCGCCAGATTGTGGCTCTGGAGGCCGTGGGTTCGACTCCCATCATCCACCCTGATATTTTGTTAGTGCGAGCACCTGCCATTCCTTTGGAATGGCAGGTGCTTTTTTATTGACAAATAAAAGAAACCAATTTTGGCATTACCTCAAAGAACGAAAAACTTGATATAACCCCTGATTTATGTTATTATACATAAGCGTAATTAACGCATTGGGCCGTCGCCAAGCGGTAAGGCACAGCACTTTGACTGCTGCATTCACCAGTTCAAATCTGGTCGGCCCAGTTCATTTACACGTAGCTAAAGTATCAGGTTGAATTATGGTCATCTGGTACTTTTTCTATATGTGGTGTTTACAGGGGTTACGGTAGTTTAATTAACATAAGGAGGTACTTATGGATTATAGTTCAATCGAAAAGCTTTTAAAGTATGCAGGGGATGACGAAGAAATTAAGCAGCTTGCAGGAAGCATTTTGGATAATGCAGATAAGGCTGCAAGAATTGTGGATACTACACTTAATAAAAGGGCGGCAGATACAACCCATCTTAAGGTTATTAATGCTGAGTCAGAAAAGGAACTTGTTTCTGCCATCAATCCTGAAAGTGTAGGAATTGTTTTAAGTGGTGGTGGAGCCAAGGGTGCCTACCAGATAGGTGTTTGGAAAGCCTTAAAGGAGAAAAATGCTTTTAATATAGCTGCAGTTTCCGGTTCTTCAGTCGGAGCACTTAATGGTGCTCTAATGGCTGCCTTAGAGGAAAATGAAGCAGAAACAATCTGGACTTCCCTTAAGGAAGAAGATTTTCTCACAGATATTCCGGATGACAGTAAAATTCAGTTTTCAAGAGACGGCCTTACAAAGATTATAAATGATTCAAAGGTTTACTCTAGAATTGATAACAGTAAAATGCTTTGCGTAGTAACCTGTTTTAATGCATCTACAGGTTTCCCTGAGCATCATCTTATAAATAATTATAGTGATAATGACATTGTTGATGCACTTCTTGCATCCTCAGCCATACCGATTATATATGATTCACAGACCTTTAAGGATGCAAAATACTACGATGGAGGTTTTCCTTTACTTGGATCTAACACGCCGATTTCACCTCTTTATAGTCTTGGAATCAGAAAGTTTGTAGTAATACATCTTCGCACCTTTAATACATTTAAAAATAAGAAAACTGAGATTATGCTAAATAGAAAAATTCTCGGTGAAAGCTTTTATGAGGGTGCAGATTTTGTGCATATATTCCCATCGGAGGGGCTTGGCGATTTAATGACAGGAACCTTGAACTTTGATGCAGACTATCTTAAAAATACATTGGAACTTGGATACAAGGATGGTATTAAGATAGCAGATCAGGTTAAGCTTATGGCTTTAGATTCGCCGGTTGAGACAGAGAGACATTACGCCAATGGAAAATATTTCCGTTCATATGAGGAGATGATTTCTCTTAATATATAGGCGATAAAAAAGGGATGGCAATCTGCTGTAAGCAGTAAAGGCAATATAAGTAACATTAAAGAAAAAAGCACTAAAAGAAAGGAGGGCCACATGATTACAGTTGGTATAGTTGCGGAATTTAATCCATTTCATATGGGACATAAGTATATAATTGACTACGCTAAAAATACTTTAAATGCCGACAATATTATAATCATTATGAGTGGTGATTTCGTGCAGCGCGGAACCCTCGCCTCCTATTCTAAATGGTATAGAACCAAGATGGCTTTATGTAATGGGGCCGATTTAGTGATAGAGCTTCCTACGCGATATGCTACCTCCTCAGCGCCATTTTTTTCATATGCGGCAGTTAGTTGCTTAGATGCCATAAAAGGTGTAGATTATCTTTTATTTGGCTGTGAGAGGGATTCTGTAAATGAGGTTAAGTCTATAATTGATTCTTCTAATAAGGATTTTGTGGAGGAGGGTAAGACCAGTGATGACCCTAAGGATATAGATAAAAAACTTAGCTCTAATGCTATACTTGCAAAAGCTTATGTAGAAGCTCTGAATCAGCTTAACAGTGATATAAAGCCTGTGGTTTTAGAGCTTAAGGAGGAGCTTCCTTCTGCCTCTGTTATAAGAGATGAGTTGAATTATAATCCCAAGGCTCTTACTAAAGCTATGCCAAAAGAGGCATTAGAATGCATTAAGGATATAAAGCCTGCATCTGATAAAATGCTTGATATGGTGCTATATTACGCCCTTAAGGAAAGCCTTGCCACAGAAAATAATACAGAAAGCCTTAATAATAACGAGGATCTTACCTGTTATCTGGAAGTTTCCAAGGAGATTTCTGACAGGATAAAATCACATATAAATGAGTATGCTTCATTTAATGATTTTGTAACGTTAATTAAGCATAAAAATATAGCTTATTCAAGGGTTAAAAGAGCCCTTCTTCATATACTTCTAAAACACAGAAAGTCTGCCGTGGAAATGAGTGGCAACTTCGATGTGGAAAGTCTTGTAAACATTTCATATCTTAGGCTTCTTGGCCTTAAGAAAGAAAAAAGTTTTCTCTTAAAAGAGACCGAAATTCCTGTTATTTCCAAGGTCTCTGACTGGGTAAATTTGTCTGGTGAAAAAGCAGAAAAAAATAACATTTTATCTTCTTTAAAAGAGGATATTTTTGCTGCGGATATTTATGATAAACTCTCATTTTTAAATGGAAATCCAAAATTAAATGAGATGAAAAACAGCCCTGTCATATTCTGATATACTTCTTTACTAATTAGCATTAATTTGTTATAATTATCGTAATTATAACGACTTTTTAACACATTTTTGTGGGACAATTAGACATCATGAGTAATCACAAAACTTGTACAACTGCATATGGTTAGTTAATAAGTTAATAAAGGTAGTTTGGAGGACGATTTATGCCATTTATTGATGCGAAGATATCAGTGCCTGTTGACGCTGATAAAAAGGAGAAGATTAAGGCTTGTTTTGGAAACAGCATCACTGCACTTAATAAGACTGAAACCTGGCTTATGGTAGGTATAGTAGATAATTATGATTTGTGGCTTGGAGGCAACAAGTTGGATAAGGGTGCCTACGTGGAGGTAAGCCTTTTCGGAGATGCAGGCAGCAGTGCCTATGAGGAACTAACGGGAGAAATTTGTAGTATCTTGTCAAATGAATTGGATATTCCATCTGACAAGGTTTATGTATCATATCATCCGGTGGACAACTGGGGATGGAACGGACGGAATTTATAAGGACTGGTTTGGTAAGTGTAAGTATACCATAAGTCCGGAAAAGAGGCTTATGATGAAGAAGTATCTTTATAATTATGATGAGCTGGTGCAGCTCATGGAAAAAATGCGTTCCATTTATGATCTGGTTAGAATAGTTGATCCTGAGGAATGTAGAGAGATTAGTATCTCTACAGAGGGTGAATTATCAGTTGGGAATCTTTGTTACAGTACCTGGGATACAGCCCAGAGATGCAAGAATTGTAGTAGTTACAAGGCTTGTATGAGTGGTACAAGAGTAGAAAAAACCGAAATTCATAACAATAATACATATCATGTTTTAGTAATTCCTGTAGATTTTATCATTGCAAATGGTGTGCAGGTTACCTATGCCATGGAATGTATTACCGTCACCAAGGGTGTTTCTAATATAGGTGGAACGGAAAAAGCAAGATTTGACAAAGAGAACGATGTATCTCTTTACGATTATAAAACCAATTTATTTAATTTTGAGGGCTTTTTAAAGCACACCAGAGAGTTTATTAATCGTAAGCCGGATGTGGAAAAGGTAATAATTGCCTATAATGTCAGGGGCTTTAAGGTTATAAATGAAATGTATGGCAAAGCCACTGCAACAGAGGTGCTTATGCGAATGGCCACAATTCTTAGAGGAAAATGTGACGATGACGAGGTTTGCGCCAGAATTAAGGGCGACCAGTTTGCTATTTGCATTAAAAAAGAAAAGTTTTCTACAGAATTTATCCATGAGGGAATGGAGTATGTTTCTGAGTTATTTGAGGAAGGGGCATATAGATTTTTCCTTCAGGCTGGAGTTTATTATATAACTGAGAATGACATACCGGTAGCGGCTATGTATGACAGAGCGATGTTAGCAAACTCAGTTATTCATGACGACAATAATAAAAAATTTGCATTTTATGATGATTCACTTATGGAGAAAATTATTCATGAGCAGAATGTCATTAATAACTTTGAGAAGACCTTAAAGAATGGGCAGTTTAAGATATTTTTACAGCCTCAGGTTAATGAATATGGTCGTGTGCATGGAGCAGAGGCTTTGGTTCGCTGGATACAGCCTTCCGGAGATATAATTCCGCCTATGGATTTTATAGGTGTACTTGAAAAGACAGAGCTCATAACCGTACTGGATAAATATGTTTGGGAAGAGGCCGTAAAACAGCTTGCTGCATGGAAGGGAACGGATAATGAGAATTATTATATATCAGTAAATATTTCTCCAAAGGATTTCTTCCATTTAGATCTCTATGAGTTCTTTACTCAGCTGGTTGAAAAATACGACGTAGAGAAGAGTAAGTTAAAGCTGGAGATAACAGAGTCAGTTCTTATGAATGATGAGGCAAAGCAGATTTCGGTTATTAATAAGCTTCATAAAGCGGGATTTGAGATTGAGATCGATGACTTTGGAAAGGGCTATTCTTCACTTAGTCTTCTAAAGGATATAGATGCAGATGTCATTAAAATTGACAGAGAATTTTTGCGTGAATCCGAGAATTTACTCAGGAGTGAGAGGATTCTCGATTCCATAATAACTATGTCTGATAAGTTAGATATGAAGGTTATTACAGAGGGAGTAGAGACCAAGGAACAACTGGATAAGCTCATAAGACTTGGATGTAATACATTTCAGGGATTTTATTTTGCAAGGCCTATGCCGGTTGAGGAATTTGAACAAATAAAGTAATGTGACAATTAAATACTTATAAATCAAATGCTCAAATAATGGACTTCATGAATTAAAGATTTATTAATCAAATAATTTATTCTAGGAGGATATTATATGGAAATTTTAAAAAGAACCCTTAAGACAAAAATGATTGCAGCCTTATGCACATTTGCCATGCTTGTAACTATGCTGCCTCTTGATAGTGCTAAGAAGGTAAAAGCTGCGGAAAAATTCCCATTTGAACTTATGGCTCCATCTAGTGTAGCTGTATCATGGCTTGGAGGAGAGAGAGATTCAAGAACCACTATGCAGTTTTCCTGCTCTAAGAATAGTGAGAGTGGTATGTCAGAGTGGATGGCAAAAGTTGAGGATCCGGATACCTATGATGAGGCTATGAATGAGTTACAGGATAAATATGGTTATAGTGATCTTAGGATATTTTTTCAGGTTGACTGGGCAATAGATGATCCTGAAAATGGATGGCATTATACTAAATATTGGGATACAGATGGGCTAGACATAGATTCTGAAACTGGAGACATTTTAAGAGATAATATGACCTCTGTTTGGGATGAGATTAATTGTCAAATTAGTAATGAGACAAGTGAAGACTTGTGGATGTTAAGAGATTTTTCAGACTCTGATTTTGAGGAGCAGTATATAGATGGGGAAGAAAATTCGGATTATTATACCTGGAATGGAAGAGATGAGGATAACCAGTATATGTGTGGTTTAAAGAGCCAGTTAAAGGATGGTACCTATGAGATACAGACTGATGCAGATGGTTCAAAGCATGTATATATTGACTATGATAAGCATACCACCTATGTAAGAGCCAGATATGGAGTTGTTGCATCTACAGATGAGGGTGAAGAGCGCTATTTCTCCGACTGGTCAGAAACCGCAGGATATGGTAAAGATGTAAAGGCATGGGAGCCATATACAGCTGAAGAAATCGGTGTTCCTAATGTTGATAATTTACGTGTGGATCCAAATTTTGATAAAGAAAGTCCAAAAGCTGTATTTAATCATAATGTATCTGATAATCTCGAAAAAATTACTACAGACATAGCTGCAAGAGGTGGAAGTATTTATCTTTTAAACGAAATGAGAGTTAAAGGTAGTGAAAATTGGATTGATGTACATGGTGACAGAGATATAATTCCAGGAGATATGTATGCTGAACTTAAGTATCTTGTGTCGGAAGGATATATGATTCCTGAGGGAACAGAGTTAGAATTTCGTTGCAGATATTTCTGCTCACAGAGGGAAAGAGATGATATGGATGCAATAAGTGATGTTTATTCAGATTATTCTGAGATACTCACCATGACAAGCCCTCAGATAGGAAGTGGAAAGAGTATATTTGATGAGACATCTCCATCGCCATCAGCCAGTGCTGATGCGTCAGTGTCTCCATCAGCCTCACCATCTTCCGGTGCGGCAGCATCTGAGGAACCAATTAATAATCTTAATCCTGGTGCATCAGAGACTCAGGTAGATGATTATGTAGAGAAGCTTCCTAATGACAATGATCCTAAGGGTTCAAGCTTTGGATTTATATTTGGAAGACAGAAAAAGGTTACTAAGAATGCTATTACCATAACCTGGAAGAAGCCTTCAAAGGTTGATCATTTTGTAATTTATGGTGCAAAATGTGGTAAGAAAAACAGATATCAAAAGATTACTACTGTTAAGGGTAAGAGCTATACTCAGAAGAACTTACCTAAGGGAACCTATCATAAGTATCTGGTTAGTGCATTTGACAGTAGTGGAACCTTATTAGGAGTTTCCAATACAATTCATATAGTTACAAAGGGTGGTAAATATTGTAACTTTAAGAAGATTACTACAGGTGTTAAGAAGAATAAGATAACCCTGGCTAAGAAGGGTAAGAGTGCTAAGATTAAAGGAAAGGCTTATAAGGAGAATAAGAAGCTAAAGGCAAGTGTTCACAGACCTGTAAGATATGAGTCAAGCAATAAAAAGGTTGCAACAGTTAATAACAAAGGAAAGGTTGTTGCTAAGAAAAAAGGAAAATGCAAGATATATGTATTTGCTCAGAATGGTGCATATAAGACAGTGAAGGTTACAGTTAAGAAGTAAGATTATTAGATAATAAGTACTTCCATATTAGTACTTTCTATATTTTAAAAGGGTGCCAGGCCAATCAATATTATTGAAAGGCCTGACACCCTTAATTATTTGCATTTATTAATTATGATTATTTAATCTCACTATGCCATTCCTGAAGTGAATGGATGCTTCCCTGATGACGATTGTTCATATGGTCGATACCCTCAGCAGCAGCCTTTGCAGCAGCCATAGTTGTGATGTAAGGAATCTTATGCTTAATAGCAGCCTTACGAAGGTAACTGTCATCATGTGTGCTTTCCTTACCAACAGGGGAGTTGATAATAAGATCAATCTTGCCATTTGAGATAAGATCTAAGATATTAGGTCTTCCCTCATAAAGCTTCTTAACCTTCTCAGCCTCGATGCCGGATTCATTAATAAGGTCACAGGTTGTACCTGTAGCAAGAATCTTGAAGCCGTTATCCTTAAGGATACGAGCAATCTCAGGAACCTCAGGCTTATCCTGTCTGTTAACTGAGATAAGAACTGTTCCCTTAAGAGGAATAAGTGTCTTAGTAGCTTCCTCACTCTTATAGAATGCTCCACCTGGTGAACGGGAGATTCCAAGAACCTCACCTGTTGAACGCATTTCAGGTCCAAGTAATGGGTCAACCTCTGGGAACATGTTGAATGGGAATACAGCTTCCTTAACACCATAGTAAGGAATGTTCTTTTCCTTGAGCTCTGGTACAGGAGAAGTTCTGCCTGTAAGCTCACTTGTAATAATATCTGTAGCAATAGGAACCATCTTAATACCGCAAACCTTTGATACTAAAGGTACAGTACGTGAAGCACGTGGGTTAGCCTCGAGAACGAATACCTTGCCATCTTCGATAGCATACTGCATATTCATAAGACCAACTACATGCATTTCCTCTGCAATCTTTCTTGTATATTCTTTAATAGTTTCAAGATTTTCATCTGAAATATGCTTACTTGGAATGATACAAGCAGAGTCACCTGAGTGAACACCTGCAAGCTCGATGTGCTCCATAACAGCAGGAACAAATGCATGTGTTCCATCACTGATGGCATCAGCTTCACACTCTGTAGCATGATGTAAAAATCTATCGATAAGGATTGGTCTGTCTGGAGTTACGCCAACAGCAGCATTCATATATTCTGTCATGCTTTCATCGTCATAAACAACTTCCATTCCACGTCCACCAAGTACATATGAAGGACGAACCATTACAGGATAACCAATCTTACCGGCTATATCTATAGCTTCCTCAACTGTTGTAGCCATACCAGCCTCTGGCATAGGAATCTCAAGCTTATCCATCATAGCTCTGAAAAGATCTCTATCCTCTGCAAGATCGATAACCTCTGGAGAAGTTCCAAGGATCTTAACTCCATTTCTCTGAAGATCTGCAGCAAGGTTAAGTGGTGTCTGACCACCGAACTGAGTAATAACTCCAACTGGCTTTTCTTTCTTATAAATGCTAAGTACATCCTCAAGAGTAAGTGGCTCGAAATAAAGCTTATCTGAAGTATCATAGTCAGTAGAAACTGTCTCTGGGTTACAGTTAACAATGATAGTTTCGAAGCCAAGCTTCTTAAGTGACATAGATGCGTGAACACAACAATAATCGAACTCGATACCCTGACCTATACGGTTAGGACCACCACCAAGGATCATTACCTTAGGCTTTTCAGTGTTAACCGGATTGTTATCAGGTGCATTGTAGGTTGAGTAGAAGTATGAGCTGTCCTCAGTTCCACTTACGTGAACCATATCCCAAGCCTCAGTGATTCCAAGTTCTTCACGCTTGTTGCGGATATCATCTTCACTAACCTCAAGTATCTCACTGAGATATTTATCTGAGAAACCATCGAGCTTAGCCTGCTTTAAAGCTTCATCTGAAGGAACTGAACCCTTAGATTTAACAAGCTCTTCTTCCTCATCAACAAGCTCTTTCATCTGCTCGATGAAATACTTTTTAACCTTTGTAATTTCATAAATCTCATCAACTGTAGCGCCCTTTCTTAAAGCCTCATACATGATGAAATGTCTCTCACTTGAAGGAGTAATAAGCTCATGCATAAGCTCGTCCTTAGTCTTATCATAGAAATCCTTAACATGACCAAGACCATAACGGCCCTTCTCAAGTGAACGGATAGCTTTCTGGAAAGCCTCCTTATAATTCTTACCGATACTCATAACTTCACCAACGGCTCTCATCTGAGTACCAAGTTTATCTTCAACACCCTTGAACTTTTCAAATGCCCAACGAGCGAATTTAATTACTACATAATCTCCATCAGGTACATACTTATCAAGAGTACCATACTTTCCACATGGAATCTCGCTAAGGGTAAGTCCTGAAGCAAGCTTTGCAGAAACAAGAGCAATAGGGAAACCTGTTGCCTTTGAAGCAAGTGCAGAAGAACGGGAGGTACGAGGGTTAATCTCGATAATAATGATTCTGTCAGAAACAGGATCATGTGCGAACTGTACGTTAGTTCCGCCGATAACCTCGATAGACTCTACAATCTTGTAAGCCTGTTCCTGAAGTCTCTTCTGAACATCTTCTGATATAGTAAGCATAGGAGCTGTACAGAAAGAATCACCGGTATGAACACCCATTGGATCTACATTTTCGATGAAACATACTGTAATCATGTTGTTATCTTTATCACGAACGATCTCAAGCTCAAGCTCTTCCCATCCGATAACAGACTCTTCTACAAGAACCTGTCCTACGAGACTTGCCTGAAGACCTCTTGCGCATACAACCTGAAGTTCTTCACGGTTATATACAAGACCGCCGCCTGCGCCACCCATGGTATATGCAGGTCTGAGAACTACCGGATAACCAAGCTCATCAGCTATTTTTAAAGCTTCATCAACGGAATATGCAACTTCACTTCTTGCACATTCGATACCGAGCTTAGCCATGGCATTCTTAAACTCTATTCTATCCTCGCCACGCTCTATCGCATCCGCCTGAACACCGATAATCTGAACACCGTATTTATCAAGAATACCTTCTTTACTAAGTTCCTCACAAAGGTTAAGACCAGACTGTCCGCCAAGATTTGGTAAAAGAGCATCCGGACGCTCTTTGGCGATAATTTCCTCAAGTCGATTAATATTAAGCGGCTCGATATAAGTAACATCAGCCATCTCTGGATCTGTCATGATGGTTGCCGGGTTCGAATTGACAAGTACTATCTCATAGCCGAGACTTCTTAAAGCTTTACATGCCTGTGTTCCTGAATAGTCAAACTCACAAGCCTGTCCGATAACGATAGGACCTGAGCCAATGATCAGTACTTTGTGGATATCAGTTCTCTGTGACATAAGATTCCTCCTAACAATTTATGCATTTTGTTACGGCTTTTAATAAAGAAAATGTGATGTAAAAAAAACACATCTGTAAAAAACCGTTCTTGCTATTATAACACATATTGATATTAATGGGGTAGTACTTTTTGAAATGAATTTTAAAAAACTTTGAAAGTGCTATAAATAGGGCGTTTGAGTCAAACTCTACGAAAATGTTTTTGACAAAATTTTAAGGATTTTGGGCGAATTTTGGGTTAAAATTTAAGGTTGATGTATAATTGTATACTTGTATTTATTCGGTTGATTTTAGTTTCATGATGTGTTATTATGGTTACTGCGTCGAGTCATTACTTATAATAAAGAAAAAATGAAAACTGACTCGAGAAAACATTATGAATTTTTTGGAGGTTGTTTTTTATGGCAATGTATAGTGAGATGACAAAGGAAGAGCTTGAGAAGGAATTAGAAAGCTTAAAGGCTGAGTATAAAAGCTATAAGGATAAAGACCTTAATCTCGACATGAGCAGAGGTAAGCCTAGCAGAGAGCAGTTAGATCTTTCCATGGGAATGCTTGATGTGCTTACATCTGATATGGATCTTTTATGTGAAGATGGTACAGATTGTCGTAATTATGGTGTTCTTTCAGGTATTCAGGAGGCTAAGGTGCTTCTTGGTGACATGATGGAGAATCACCCTGACAACATAATTATATATGGAAACTCATCACTCAATGTTATGTATGATACTGTAGCACGTGCTATGACACACGGTATTATGGGACATACACCATGGTGCAAGCTTGATAAGGTTAAGTTTATCTGCCCTGTACCTGGCTATGACAGACATTTTGCTATTACTGAGTATTTTGGAATTGAGATGATTCCTGTTCAGATGGATGAAAATGGTCCTGACATGGATGAGGTTGAGAGACTTGTTTCTTCAGATGAAGCTATTAAGGGTATCTGGTGTGTTCCTAAATATGCTAATCCAACAGGTACTTCATATTCAGATGAGGTAGTTCGTCGTATGGCAAGATTAAAGCCTGCAGCAGCTGATTTCAGAATCTTCTGGGACAATGCATATGGAATCCATCATTTATATGAGGATAAGCAGGATTATGTTTTAGAGATTCTTGCTGAATGTAAGAAGGCAGGACATCCTGATATGGTTTATAAATTTGCATCTACTTCAAAGATTACCTTCCCAGGAAGTGGAATCGCATCACTTGCCACATCACTTAATAACCTTGAGGATATTAACAATCAGCTTAAGAATCAGACAATTGGTCATGATAAGGTTAATCAGCTTAGACATGTAAGATTCTTCGGAGATATTCATGGAATGATGGAGCACATGAAGAAGCATGCAGCTATAATAAGACCTAAGTTTGAGGCAGTTGAGGAAATCTTAGAGAAGAATCTTGGTGGTCTTGGAATCGGTGAGTGGACTAATCCAAAGGGTGGTTACTTTATAAGCTTTAACTCCTTGGACGGTTGTGCTAAGGAAATCGTAAGACTTGCTAAAAAGGCAGGTGTTAAGATGACAGATGCAGGAGCAACTTGGCCATATCACAAGGATCCACATGATTCTAACATTAGAATTGCTCCAACATATCCACCAATTGGCGATTTAAAGCTTGCAGCAGAGCTTTTCACACTTTGTGTAAAGCTTGCAAGTGCTAAGAAATTACTTGAGGAAATGTAATTTTAAAATGTAATTAAAGTTAATTAAAAGTAGTAAAAAATGTAATTAAAGGTTTAAAGACATTTATATTTTAATATATATCCCAGGCTGTAAAATCGATTATATCGGTGTTTTGGCCTGGGGTTTATTTTTTTTGTGTTGTTTAAAATGCTGGTTAAAATGCTGGTTAAAATGTGTAAAACCTTGCAAAATAGCACTTATTATGCTATAATCTATAGTAATTATTAGGCTTGATTATTAAATAAATACTGCTTGAAGAAGAACTATATAATTATTAAAACTATTAACTTTGGATTGATGCTTAACTTATGGAGGAATTGTTAGTAATATGCAGCAGATTAATATCGATATTTATTTAATGCTAACAAAAGAAATAATAGAGAATTTTATTCCTGACGCTGCTCCTGATGGGGATATCGGAGCGTCTTTTTATAATGCCTGCAATTATTTTGATTCTAAAGAGCTTTTGCCTGTAGGCGAGATTAAGGCAAAGGAACTTCCAGGGGACGCAGGAATTATTGAGAAGAAGGAAGATGAGAATAAGCCTGAACCTACTATAAAAGACAGCATTGGAAATGTTATTATATGTGATGACATTTTCTTATTAAAACAATGTGTCGATACATTTGAAAAAATTAAAATCATTTATGTGGGAGACAGTTCTGTAGCAGAAAGTGGAATGATTGCAGATGTCTGTTTGGATGATATTAATTTTGACAGACTCTATGATATTTGGAGTCCTAATGTTTCTGTAAAGGCTGGAGATTTCAGAGTTAAAAAGCTTCTTATTAATCTTAAGAAATTATATGATGCCTGGCTTTATAAGAACTATCTCGAGACCACCATTAACAGTATTCCGGAGCTTATATGGTATAAGGATATGAGAGGTGCTCATGAGAAGGTTAATGATAAATTCTGCGAAATAGTGCATAAGACAAAGGAGCAGGTGGAAGGCAGAGGACATTATTATATATGGGATATTTCGGTGGAGGAGTACGAGACCGGCGAGTATATCTGTATGGAATCTGAGGAAGAGGTCATGACTAAAAAGGAGACCTGTATATTTGAAGAGCCTGTAAAAACCAGCGAGGGTATGAAGCTTTTCGTAACCTATAAGAGTCCGATTTTTGATTTGGATGGCGAGGTTTTCGGCACTGTGGGAATCGCTCATGACATGACAAACTTTACAGATGTTGACACAAGACTCTCCATTTTAATAGAAAATCTTCCTTATCCTCTTATGATTTGTGATCAGAATTTTAAGGCCATTAGATTTAATTCCAGCTTTAAAAAATATTTTGGTTTTACAGATAAGGACGTTAACAATTTTGGTTATAAGGATTGGAAAGACAGGACATTTATCCCTGAGAGTGACGCCCTAATCACTGAAAAAGGCGTATCTACCAATCAAAATATGATTTTTAGAAAGTATGGTAATAACTATTATTTCAAGTTAATAGAGCGACAGATTATCGATTATTTTGGAAATCTTTCCGGCTATTATTGCATATTTAGAAATCAGACTAAGGAGAGAAATTACTCCGAGAAGATTCTAAAAATGGCTAACAGAGATTACTTAACAAAACTCTCTAACAGACGTCAGTTTTACGATTATCTTGATGAGCATAGAAAAGAGGCATTTACCATAGTTTATATGGACCTTAATAATTTTAAATATATTAATGATAAATTTGGTCATTCTGAGGGTGATGAGGTTCTTAAGAAAAGTGCCCAGGTTCTTGAAAATACCTTTAAAGATGCATTAATTGCAAGAATTGGCGGCGATGAGTTTGCAGGAGTTTTACTGGGAATTCAGTCTGATGAGGAATTAAATCCTCAGATAGAAAAGCTCAAAAAAGACATTCATGATATATGTCCTGATGAGAGCATTAACTTTGGAATCAGCGTGGGTATTACTAAGTCTGATGAAGGAGATACAGATGTGGAATTAATGATTCAGAAGAGTGACAACAGAATGTACGCTGACAAGAAGGAGCAAAAGAAGAGACTTGAATGAAGGAATTCTAAATATTCCTAATTATTAAAAATAAATATAGATTAGCTGCCACCGGGTAGCTGATGCAAATATATTTGCATCCGTTTTCATATCGTTAGGTCAGAGAAGGTTAGCCTTCCAAGAAGATATGAAACGGATGTTTTTTTTGTTTGAAATGGAGGTTTTCGAATGATTGAAGCATTTAAAAGATTAAAATGGTACGAGTTTACTTTATGGATTACATCAGTAATTCTTATAACTGCAGTTTTTATTATATTTAAAAATAGAGAAATACTTACTCTTATAGCTTCATTAGTGGGAGTTACAGCCCTTATATTTGTGGCAAAGGGAGACGTTCTTGGGCAGATTCTTACAGTAGTATTTGCAATTATTTATGGTGTGGTTTCTTATAAATTCAGGTACTATGGTGAGATTATAACCTACCTTGGAATGACCGGTCCCATCGCCCTTATGTCCGTTATAACCTGGCTTCGAAATCCCTTTAAAAAAGGGGAGGTTAAGGTGCGTCACATGACAGGAAAATTATGGCTTCTTACGGGTGGGTTAACTGTAATTGTTACGGTGATTTTTTACTTTATTTTGAGGGCTCTTGATACGCCTAACATAGTGCCAAGTACCATTTCAATAGCTACAAGCTTTGTCGCTTCATTTCTCACTATGCTTAGAAGTTCATATTATGGAATCGGTTATGCCGCAAATGACATAGTGCTTATAGTGCTGTGGGTTCTTGCGACCCGTGAGGATTTTAACTATATGCCAATGGTGATTTGTTTCACCCTGTTTCTTATTAATGACACCTATGGATTTTTCAATTGGCAGCGTATTAAAAATAGCCAGGAAAAGAAGCGCGAAATGTAGCAAAATATATCAACAACTGTCTTGAAAATTAGCGCTAAAAATGATACTATATTAGTTAGGTAATTTAGTAGATAAATATCGAAAAATATCGAAAAAAATCGAGTATAATCTATAACATATCGATAAAAAATCGGGAAAAATCGTGAAAGCATCGAGATTTTATCGAGAATATAGTATCGGAATGAGAGGTTAATATGCAGGCAGTGATTTTAGCAGCCGGTATGAGTAAGAATTTAGATGGTTTTCTTGCTCCCGGAGATAACAAATGTATGGTTGAGATTAATGGAGTTAAGCTTATCGACCGTATGCTTCATCAGCTTGACAACAGAAATCTTCAAAGAATCATTATGGTAGTTGGTTATGGTAAGGATGCCCTAAAAGAGCATATTGCGACACTTGCTATCAACACACCTATAGTTTTTATTGATAATAATGATTACGAAGTTACTAATAATATATATACACTTGCTTTGGCAAAGGATTATCTTGTGGAGGATGACACACTTCTTTTCCAGGCGGATTTAATATTTGAATCTTCTATTATTGATAAGCTTTTGGATGATAAGAGAGAGACTCTTGCACTCGTTGATAAATACGAGGGTTGGATGGATGGAGCTTGTATAAAAATAGGTAAAAATGACACCATTGATAAGTTTGTAGTAAGACGTAAATTCAAGTTTAATGACATTAAGGATTACTATAAAACCGTTAATATTTACAAGTTCAGTAAGAGATTTTCTGAGAAATATTACGTTCCATTTTTGGAAGCATTTTCCCAGGCAATGGGCTACAACGAGTACTATGAAGAGGTTCTTCACGTAATGACAGTACTTGACGAGCCACACATAAGAGTTAAGAGACTTAGCGGTGAGCGCTGGTTTGAGATAGATAATCTTCAGGACATCGATATTGCGGCGTCTATGTTCCACGAAAGTGATGACGAGAAGGTCAGACTTTTACAGGAAAGATATGGCGGCTTCTGGAGATATCCTAAAATCAAGGATTTAAACTTCCTTGTAAATCCTTACTATCCACCACAGAAGCTTCTTAATGAGATTAAGGCTAATGTGGAGAAGCTTATTACAAGCTATCCTTCAAGTCATAAGGTTACATCATTACTTGCAGCTAAGAATTTCCATGTTGATCCGGAAAATGTTCTGGTTGGTAACGGAGCAAGTGAGATTATTAAATGTCTTATGAACCATGTACTTAAGGGAAAAATAGGTATTACACATCCTGTTTTCAGTGAGTTTACAAATAGAATAGAGGATAATCAGGTAGAGGTATTTGATACTGCGAAGAATGATTTTCATTATACTGCTGATGATTTGATGGAGTATTTTGGAAAGACAGATGTTAAAAATATTATTGTTGTTAATCCTGATAATCCATCAGGTAACTATATTCCAAAGGCTGATATGTTAAGGCTTATAGACTGGTGCGATGAGAAGGATATTAACATCGTGGTTGACGAATCATTTGTAGACTTTGCAGATGAGGAGGATGCAAGCCTTGTTAATCAGGAAGCCTTAGATGGAAAGACACATTTATCAGTGGTTAAGAGTATTTCCAAATCACATGGAATCCCTGGTTTAAGAGTTGGTATATTTGCCTCTGACAATCAGGAATATTTAGAAATAATGCGTGATGATTTGGCTATTTGGAATGTGAATTCCGTTGCTGAATATTTCATGCAGATTTGTGATAAATATAGCGATGATTATCAGAAGTCACTTGTTAAAA
>JAILGL010000097.1 GCA_024696825.1 Lachnospiraceae bacterium | reverse complement strand
GTTAAGAAGATTTATAAGAAGGCAAGCTTTACTGTAAAGAATAAGAAGCTTAAGAATAAGAAGAAGCTTTTTGTAAAGGTAAGAGCCTTTAACCTTGATGGAAAGAAGAAGGTTTATGGGGCTTGGAGTAAGGTGAATACGGTGAAGGCGAAGAAATAAATCGCTCGCATGTGCATGCGGAAAGTGATAGAGAATTAATTATAATTATACGCGTGCATGATATCCAACGCAGACATGCTTCCGCCGGTTGTAACGCAACGGGATGCTAAGCTCTGTCGGCTAAGGCCGCCAATCGCTAAGCACCGGCGTTACAAACGGTCTGCTTATGGATTATCATTGCACGCTCCTTATATTAACTTACGCAGACTTTCCGAGCACATACTCGCTTAAGTAAGTGGCTGACGGTAGGTTGCTGGCTGACGGTAGGTTGCTGGCTGACGGTTGGTTGTTTACTGAAGGGAGTTTATTGAATATTGTAGTTTGTGATTTTAAGGTCTGGGGAGTTTCACCCCAGGCCTTTTTGGGTTATTAGTGAGTTTGGGTAATTTGAGAGGTTGAGGTGAGGGTTTTGCTAATATGAAATGAGATTTTTTGGGGTTAGTAGTTAGTTTGGGTGGGTGGTAGTTTTGGGTTTATTATTGTGGTAAAATGTGGTAAAGTGGTTTTGAAATTAAATAGGTTTTAGGCAGTTAGGTTTGTTATGAAGAGAAACGGAGGTTTTATGAGACAGATTAAGAAATTTATTACAGGGATGTTAGCCATTGCTCTTGTACTTACTTCATTTCCGGTAAGTGCCAGGAAGGCAGATGCTGCAGTGGCAGGAAAGGCAACTAAGAAGGAACAGAAGGCAGTAGTAAAAAAGGCTGTTGGTGACAATAAGCTTTTAAATGACTATGAGAATGAGGGCGAGGGAGAAGAGGTTTTAGAGCCTAGTCAGGATTTTGTGCAGAATGTAGTTGATGAGGCAAATGAACTTGGTATTCCAAATGCTTTTATCAGACATAATTTTGCTGATTCTTTTGAAAATGATGAATTAGCTGAGCCTGAGGTTGCTCTTGTAGAGGGTGAGGCAGATCCAGGAATAGCATATGAAGCAGTTACTTCAACAGAGGATGTTGAAGGTATTCAGGTTATAGATGTTGATACTGGTGTTCTTGCAAGAACAAAGTTTGACCTTGGTGAGTTTGATTTTGGTGAGTATAAGGTTGGTAATTTGATTTACAATATGCTTGCAAAGAAGAATCTTAAAGGTGTTGCTGAGTTATATTTTGAGGATGCTGAAGATCCATTTACAAGCATTAATATAAAAAGAACAAGTGACGAGTGGGATGCTACTAAGAACCTGGCTGTTGATGTGAGAAATTCAGGTCTTACAGGTAAGGGCCACATTTATCTTAAATTTATAGCTGAGAGTGCCCAAGGTGATGATGGGGCTCTTCTTGATGTTTCAGGTGTTAAGGGAGATCTCTATTTTGAGAGTATGTTTTTTACAGAGGGAAGTACTCCAATTATTGATTTTGATCTTGATAATGAAGTTAGAACCATTGAGGAAATAAATAATTCAGAAATGCATACCCTTACAGGTTACGGTAATATGAGTGTTAAAATGCCGGAGGGTTATGTTTCAGAGTATACTAATAATACTTTTGGAGATGCTACCTATGAGCTTGATTATATTAAAGGTAGAGGAAATTCAACCTGGAAGGTAGATAAGAAGCCATATAAGGTTAAGCTTGCAAATAAGGCAAACCTTTTTGGTATGGGTAAGAGTAAGCATTGGGTGCTTCTTGCAAACTATTATGATTATTCTCTTATGAGAAATAAGATTACTAATAAAATAGCTGATGAAATAGGTCTTGAGTTTACACCAAAGAGTGTATGTGTTGATGTAGTTATTTCAGGTGAGTACTATGGAAGTTATCAGCTTAGTCAGCAGGTTAGAATTGAAAAGAGTAGTGTAAATATTGATGATCTTGAGGATAATCCGGCTGCAACGGGTACAGCAATTACAGGTGGATACCTTATTTCAATGGGTGCTTCATGGTCAACAGAGGATGAATCTTCACTTATATGGCTTGATGAAAATAATACCTTCAGACTTGAGAGGCCTGAATATGATGAGAATTATCCGGAGGAAGCCAAGAAAGCGCAGATTGCATATATGCGTAATTACATTGGTGAGATTAATACCCTGGTAAATAATATGAATCCTGAGCTAGAGGAAGAAAATGAAGAAGATGAAGATATGGCTGAGGGTGAAGATGTAGGTTTTGATGAAGAGGGAGAAGAAGAAGGAGAAGAAGAGGGAGAAGAAGAATTTCCATCTGAATTTTATCCACCAGAGGGTGCTACATGGCGTGATTACGTTGATGAGGATTCCCTTATTAAATATTATATAATGCAGGAAATTTCAAAGAATGGAGATGCATTTGAATCAAGCAGTACTTATTTTTACAAGAAGAGAAATGGAAAGCTTTATTTTGGACCTGTTTGGGATTTCGATTTTGTAGCCTGGGGTGCTTATGCAGTTAGATATAGAGACTTGCAAAAGGTAGAAGATTTTGTATTCATTGATAAATGTCCATGGTTCAAAACTCTTATAAAATATGATGCAGAGTTCAAGGCGAACTTCATAAAAGAATGGAATGAAGTATCCAAGGTTCTTAAGGAGATTGCAGGTGAGGGTGGTTATATCGATGAGTATGCGAAATCCATTTATTTATCAGCCTTAGCTAATTATCAGATAAGAGGTTCTTACCTGATGCAGTCAACTACCTACTGGGGCAAAGAAATGGGTGATCTTGTGGATGATGCAGGAGATCCATATACATTAAATTATTATAATGAAATTGAAAGGCTTAAGAAATATATTATTAGAGCAACAAATTGGTTTGATGAAAATGTTGAATCTATTGATGTATATGAAAAAGAAAGAGAAGAGGATTATCCAGATATTCCACTGTATGTAGGTGATGAATTGGTAGCAAGAGTTTCATATTTTCCTGGCTCTGGAGTTGATGTATGGTCATTGCCTGAAAATCCTGTAAAAGAGGGTTATAAGTTTATAGGATGGTACTTTAAAGATAGCGAAGGTGTTGAGCAGAAACTTGTTTTAGATAGCTTTCCATATATTGCTATACCAGCTGAAGAGAATATTGAAGAAGTAGAACATTATGAAGTAATTAACTGCTATGCTAAGTTTGTTCCAGCGTCCGAGTTTACTGATATTGAGAAACTTGAATTTGCAGTTGATACTATATATTTTCCATTAGAGAAATATGAGGAAGATGAATTTGAAGAATGGAGCGGTAAAGGAGCCGGAGACGACGGAGAAGCTGTTGGCGATGGTGAAGACATTGGCGATGGTGAAGATATTGGTGATGGTGAAGACATTGGCGACGGTGAAGAAGAAATCGTAAATTATAAAACGGCCGCAGAATTTGATCTTACCAGGTTATTAAATATATATCCATTTGTTACAGATGTAGATCTTAAGAATGACTTTAGGTGGGAAACTGATAATGATAATGTAATTGTTCGAGATTGTTCTGCAGTAATATCTAATGTTGGCGAGTACAATATCACATGCTTATACAATGGTTTATCAGCAACAATTAAGATTATTGCTTATGATAGTACTGAGGATATAGAAGCAGAATACACTGGTCCAAATGATTTTACAGTTAATGATAGTTTAGAAATTAAACCAGGTGAATATGGAAATGTAAACTTTAAGTTTGAATCAGACAGAGATAAAATTCCATGTGCCAGCTATGAAAGGGTATTCTTCAATTCATTTAATAACGATGTTGCAACTGTTAACAAGAATGGTCTTATTTTTGCTAAGGAAGCAGGAGAGACACAGATCGTTTCAGTGTATATTTCTCATGATAATGAGATGATAATTAAGAAGACCAATGTAACTGTAAAGTCAGAGAATGCTGAGCCAACACCAAGCACTAATCCATCTGGTTCATCAGTTGATCCAACTTCTTCAGCAGTTACTGTAAAGAAGCCTGCTAAGGCAGTTGTTAAGAAGCTTACAAAGAAGACTAAAAAGGATAAGAAGCTTGTAGTTAAGATTAAGAAGCCAACCAAGGTTTCCGGTTACCAGATTGCTATCTACAAGACTAAGAAAAATGCAAAGAACAACAAGAAGGTTCTTGTTAAGAAGTTTTATAAGAAGGCAAGCTTTACCGTAAAGAATAAGAAGCTTAAGAATAAGAAGAAGCTTTTTGTTAAGGTAAGGGCTTATAATCTTGATGGAAAGAAGAAGGTTTATGGGAAGTGGAGTAAGGTGAATACGGTGAAGGCAAAGTAGCTCGCATGTGCATGCGGAAAGTGATTGAGAATTAATTATAATTATACGCGTGCATGATATCCAACGCAGACCTTATTCACCGAAGGTGAATTTGCTTTCTGCCGGTTGTAACGCAACGGGATGCTAAGCTCTGTCGGCTAAGGCCGCCAATCGCTAAGCACCGGCGTTACAAACGGTCTGCTTATGGATTATCATTGCACGCTCCTTATATTAACTTACGTTGACTTTCCGAGCACATACTCGCTTAAGTAAGTGGCTGACGGTAGGTTGCTGGCTGACGGTAGGTTGGTGGCTGACGGTAGGTTGCTGGCTGACGATAGGTTGTTTACTGACGGGAGTTTATTGAATATTGTAGTTTGTGATTTTGAGGCCTGGGGAGTTTTACCCCAGGCCTTTTTAGATATATCTTACAAGGTAACAACCAGAAATCACACAAATTATGCGTAAACTGCAAGCTACTTTTTAACTGCCCTTTTACGCATAATTCACATTCTCATATTTGTAAGCAAAAAAACGGAACTGAGTTCCGTTTTTTAACGAATATAAAATGCCAAGCATTTTTTAGAAAATATTTTTATTTAAAAAATTTTTTCTACTATTTTATATAGTGAAGAAATGATTAAAGGAGGTAATATTTAATGATTGTTCATTTTGGACGAGATCAGTCTTGTGTAAGTACTAAAATGAAGATACTTTAAGGATTTATTTGTAGTAAATTCGCGTATATTATGGTAAAATTAGTTTGGATTAGACTAAGGTTTTTTATGCTGGGTGGTGCGAGTTATGATTTTTGAGGAGAGTAAAGTATCTTATGATTGTTAATGCATATGCGAAGATTAATTTGACCCTTGATGTGGTTGGTGTCTTCGAGAATGGTTATCATGATCTTAGGATGGTTATGCAGTCAGTGGATTTGTTTGACGTGGTGCATATTGAGAAGCGCGAGGATTCGCTGATTACTCTTAAGACGGATAATGATTTATTGAATGAACTTCCAGTGGAGCAGAATCTTGCTTATAAAGCTTGTAAAAGTTTGATGGAGAAATATGAGATAAATCATGGTTTTGACATTTTTATAGAGAAAAATATACCTGAGGCTGCGGGGCTTGCAGGTGGTAGTTCAGACTGTGCGGCAGTGCTTAGAGGTGTTAATGCGTTATGTAACCTAAAGCTTTCTGTGAATGAGCTTTGTGAGGTTGGTGTTAAGCTTGGAGCGGATGTTCCTTATTGCATAGCAGGTAAGACTAAGCTGTGTGAGGGAATTGGCGAGAAGATGACGGAGCTTAGGAGTTTTAAGGGGTGTCCGGTGCTTCTTGTGAAGCCAAGTATTTCCGTTAAGACTGGTGGTATTTATGGCAGATATGATGCCTTAGATCCAAGTATTATAGAGCATCCGGATACGGAGGCGATGCTTGCAGTGCTTGAGATTCCTGAGGATTCAGAGAATTCTAAGGAGATTTCTGAGGATTCTAAGAAGGAATTAAAGGATTTAAGGGAAGATATATGCGACGAGTCCTGTGATGCTTCCTGCGACACTTCTCTAATTAATAAAGTTAGTGCACAGCTTAAAAATGTTCTTGAACATGTTACCATACCGGATAATCCGGTGGTGGATGTTATAAAAAATGATTTGAAAAATATGGGGGCTGCCGGTGTTTTAATGAGTGGTAGCGGACCTACTGTTTTTGCTTTATTTGAAAGCGATGAAAAAGCACAGGATGCTTATAAAAAATGTCAGGAAAAATACAAGGAAGACTTCGTATTTTTGGGGCATACGATTTAGTACATTTATATTTTTAATACCATATTATTATATAGGAATTTATTTTATAATATTTTTAATTCCATATTATTATATAGGAATTTACTTAATTTTTAATTCCAATTTTAGGAGGGCAAAATGTGTAGTTTAAAGGAGTTTAAGAAAAATGTAGCAGTTGTTCTTGCTGCGGTTATGGTTATTACCGGTGTGAGTGGTAATGCTTTTGCGGATGCGACAGTTTCAGCTAGTGCTAAGGCTAAGGCAACCAGAAAGGTTTTAAAGGTTGAGGAAGCCGTTGAGAAAGAGATTGCTGTTACGGATGCAAGCAGATTTACCGTAAATGAGGCGGGCGAGCTTACAGGCTTTAATGCTGAGGGATTTGAGTTTACTACTAATGATGAGTGGAATAATCCTGTGGGTATTGATCTTGTGGTTCCTAGTGAGGTTAATGGTGTTCGTGTAACTGCTATTAAAGGCGCATTTAAGGGACTTGATAATCTTGGAGGTTTGGTGCTTCCATATGATTTGACAGTTATTGATAATGAAGCATTTAAGGATTGTAAGGCTTTAAGAAGAATCAATCTTTATGATCCTAATGAAGAAAAAGTTGTTAATGAAAATAATGTGACATGCGTTACTGTTCATGAGTATAGAGGTAATACAGTTACTATTCCTGATATGGCTGGAAAGATTGCAGCAGATGCATTTGCTGGAACAAGTGCAGTTGTTGCGTTCAGTGTTCCTGCTTCTAACTCAGCATTTAAAACTCTTAATGAGGGTGTGTTACTTACCAATGCTGATGAGACAGACCTTGTTCGTTATGCAAGTTCAAATCACAGTGCAGAAATGTTTAACATTCCAGAGGGTATTGTAAACATTAATGATTATGCCTGTGAAGCTGCTGTTGATACTAAGGGATTTAATATTCCTGATTCAGTTAAGACTATTGGTAATTATGGATTTTATAATTCTAATTTACAGTTTGTTAAATTTAATGAAACCAGTAATTGTACAACTATCGGGGCTTATGCATTTGCACATAATCAGAACCTTGAGACTTCTCTTCCAAAGAGTGTAACTTCTATTGGCGCTTATTGCTTTGCTTATTGTGAGAATCTTAGGAGTACAGCAACTGTTTCCGGTGCTGCTATTTCAGTAGCTTCCGGTACCGCTATTTCAGCTGATACAACTACTGGTCTTATAGATAAATCAAGCATTACAGAGATTCCGGATTACTGTTTTTATGATAGTAGGAATTTACATTCATTAAATATTCCAGCAACAGTTCAGAAAATTGGTGCATATGCATTTTCTGAGGTTGTAAATATTAGTACCGTTACATTTGAAGGCGAGACTCTTTCAGCTATTGGTACAGGCGCATTTGAGGGTGCTGATAACTTAAATACAATCGTTATTCCTGAGGGTGTTACAACTATTGAGGACGATACATTTAATGGTTGTATTAACCTGGGTGTTGTAGTGCTTCCTGAGTCTTTGGAGGTTATTGGAGACGAAGCATTTAAGGATTGCCATAATATTAATACAATGGTTATTCCTGGCAATGTAGCTTACATTTCAAATACAAGTTTTGACGGTGCTAATACTTCAAATATCGACGTTAGCGAATCTCCTTATGCTTCTTATGTAGTTAAGGGTATCAAGGTTGCAACTCCTGCTGCTGTTGGTAAGAAATTTACATATGGTTCACTTAAGTATAAGGTTACTGCAGTTGTTACAACTAAGGGTGCTGTAAAGCGTGCAGAGGTTCGTGTTATCGGTTATAAGAGTAAGAAGATTGCCAAGAAGGCTAAGGCTATAAATGTTCCTGCAAAGGCGAAATTTAAAGGATTTGCATATAAAGTTGTAGGCGTTAACAACAATGCTCTTAAGAATGGCAAGAAGGTTAAGAAGGTTGTTATAGGTGCTAATATTAAGCAGATTGGTAACAATGCATTTTACGGTTTGAGAAATCTTAAGATGGTAAATGTTAAGTCTAAGAAGATTACAAAGGTCGGTAAAAGAGCATTTGGCAATGCTAACAAGAAGGCAGCTATAAAGGTTCCAAAGAAATGCTTTAAGAAATATAAGAAGCTCTTTAGAGGAAAAGGTATTAAGAGAATAAGAAAATAAGAAAATAATTTTTAGAAAAAAAATACTATATTATTATTGAGTGATTCTCAGAAAATAGTATTAAGTAACAATGTCGAGGGGGCCACTTTAGAGAAGAATTTAGGAGGTTCATATGGTTAGAAAAAGAAATAGAATTGTTACATTTCTTGTAATCATGGCTATGATGGTTACACTTTCAAATGGTTATGTGAAGAAAGCGAAGGCGGAAACAGAGACCACTACTGAAAATTGGGATGTGGGACTTGATAACCTGTACATTGAAAATGAAATGACAATAACTGATTCAGGCATAAATAATACAATCACTTATTGTTTTGATATGGGTATGCCTTTTTATGGAGAAGAGGTCATAAAGCTTCCACAAACATATATAAGTGAAATAGATTATTATGAAAGTGGAGATTATGAAGATATCTCATCTAATAACATAGTCGTTCAGGCCACCTGGTATGATTCAGATAGGAATGAGGTAACAAAGTTTTTAGCCAATCAAACTTATACATTAAGGGTTCAAATTTTAAATTGGATGAAGATTGATGCTGCCTATAATTATGATAGTAATAATATAAAGAGCACTTATACGGTAAGAGCTGAGGGTGACTTTATGACTATGTCACAGGTAGAATCTACGGCAACTAATTCAATTGCTTATGAGGGTCAGTACACTGTTCCAGCTATTAGTATAGAATCAGTAAATGTTGATCTTACTAATTATGACTCAAGTTTTAAAGAGAATTGTGAGACTGTTCCTGACCTTGAATATGCATTAGACTGTACATTTGCTGAAGGTATTTCTGATGAAGTAGACGAAGAGTTTAAGGAAAATAATTATGAAGATGTTATTAGCGTAAATTCTCTTTGTTTCTTTTATGGAGATACTGATGGCAATGAGTTAACTCCGGGTGATGAGCTAAGCTGTGGAACCTATGGCAGATTAAAATTAGATATTTCTCTTGAAGAAGGAAGTATGTTTACCTTTGCCAGTGATATTGATATAACCGTAACTGCAAATGGTGAGACCATAGAAATTGAAAAAACCTCCTATTCCATGGGATATGAGCAATATAGAATTTGGTCTTCTGATTACCTTATAGGAAAACCTTATAAGGTAATAACCAATGCGGCAGTTTCATTGGATGAGAGCAGTATTCCTTCCGGTGGATGTACATTTGTTACAGCTCCTTTTACTGTAAGTGGTACAGATATATATAGTGTTCCAGTTGTATTTTGGTATAAATACGATGAAGATGCGGGAGAATACGTTGAAATAGAGACTCCAAGTGCTAATATTTGTAAATGTGGCGATAAATACAGATGCAGATATACAGTTCGAATAGAGGATACTGATTATATATTTGATGACAACGTGAAGTTTACCGTAAATGGAGTGGAAGACGAGCATATTACTAAAACAAGCATACAGGAATCTACCAGATATCGTTATGCTTATGTTTATTATGATTTTGATCCGGTAGCTCATCATTGGTCTGAGGCATGGGATTATGATGATGAGCATCATTGGCATAATTGTGTGACTGATGGCTGTACCTTAGAGGATAATAGTGAAAAGGATGGCTACGGTGAGCATGTATTTGATGATGGTCAGGTTATTAAAGAGCCTACTCTTGAGGAAGAGGGCAAGATGCTTTACACCTGTGAATGTGGATATACTAAGGTAGTTGCTATTCCTAAGCTTGAGCCAAGTCCTTCACCAAGCTTGGACCCAAGTCCAAGTGTGGACCCAAGCGAGAGTCCGGAAGCAAGTGCAAGTGCTGAGCCTTCAGCTAGTGCAGAGTCAAGTGAAGAGCCTTCACTTAATCCGAGCGAGAGTCCAAGTGAGAGCCCTGAGGCAACTGAAAGTGCAGAGCCAAGCGAGAGTCCGGAAGCGAGTGCAAGCGCTGAGCCAACAGCTAGCGTAGATCCAAGTGAGGAGCCATCACTTAATCCAAGTGAGAGTCCAAGTGAGAGCCCGGAAGCGAGCGCAAGTGCTGAGCCTTCAGCTAGTACAGATCCAAGCGAGGAGCCATCACTTAATCCAAGCGAGGAGCCATCACTTAATCCAAGCGAGGAGCCATCACTTAATCCAAGTACAGAGCCAAGTGCAAGTACAGACCCAAGTGCAAGTACAGACCCAAGCGCAAGTGTAGACCCAAGTGCAAGTGTTGATCCAAGCGCAAGCGTAGATCCAAGCGCAAGTACTGATCCAAGTGCAACCGCAAGTGTGGTTCCGACTGGTAGTGCGGTTCCAACTTCAAGTGCAGTTCCTGGTGAGAGCACTAACCCTTCGGTTAGCCCATCAGCCAGTGCAAGTGCTGAGCCTTCTGCTTCAGCAGATGCCGACACTGTAAAGAAGGGCACAGTATTTACTTATAAATCTAATAAATACATTGTTACTAAGGCTGGTGCCGGTGGAACAGTTGCTTATAAATGTCCTGTTAAGAAGGCAGTAAAATCGGTTAATATTCCTGCAACTGTCAAATATAAAGGTATAACCTATAAGGTTGTGGAGATTAAGCCTAATGCATTAAAGAATTGCAAGAAGCTTAAGAAAGTAACCATTGGTAAGAATGTTAAGAAGATTGGAAAGAATGCATTTAGTGGTGATAAAAACCTTAAGAACATAGTTGTTAAGACTTCACTTCTTACTGCAAAAACAGTGGGAGCCGGTGCATTTAAAAATATTAATGCAAAGGCAGTTGTAAAAGTTCCTAAGAAGAAAAAGAAATTGTATAAGACATTATTTAAGAAAAAGGGGCTTAAGGGGAAAAAACAAAAGGTAAAATAAGTACGTGAATTAAAAAACTTATGATATTTAATAATGGGCCCCAAGGCATTAATATGCGCTTTGGGGCCTTGTTTATAAGATTTGAAAACTATAACTGGAAATACATTTGATTGTAAGAGGAGATATTATATGGAATATGAAGAGCTTATAAAATACGTTGATGGTTATGAGAATTTAACAGATGAAGAAGAGAAAGAGTTAATAAGGGTTGCTAAATATATTACCAAAGAAGATAAGAGCGGAAATTATTCTGTTAGCCTGGGAAATTATCATTATGAGAATAAAGAGTTTGATAAAGCTTTAGACTATTATGAAAAGGCAGCAGATATAGGAAATCGGGATGCAATAGAGAACATAGGTTACATCTGGTACTATGGAAGGACCGGTGAGGTAAATATCGAAAAAGCTTATAAATACTTTAAGAAGGCAGAAGATATGGGTAGCCTGAGAGCCAGTTACAAAATTGCAGACATGTATAAAAATGGTTACTATTTTGAAAAGGATTATGACAAGTATGTTGAAATAATCAAGGAACTCTATAAGAAAATCAGAAATGAAACTGATCTTTTTAAGCCACTTCCTGAGATTTTTTCCAGGTATGCGGCCATTAAAAAAGATGAGGGAGATATTGATACAGCCATAAGAGTGTATTTTATCGCTAAGGATTATCTCGCTCAGAAAATAGTATACGATTCGTTTTTTGGTAACTATACTGTTATGAAGCAAATTGTAAAGGAGATATATGAACTCATTGATTTTGATGAGGAAATGTTTGATCTGTACGATTTGTTTTATCTTCTTGAAACCCCTAATAAGGTGGACTTTTTCTATCATAGTAATCTTTATATGATAGAGTCTGTTATGGAAGGAGATAAATGTATTATTAAGTTTAATGGAGAGACTTATAATAGCACAAATGACTTCTTTAAAAATGCGTCTATTGATGGATTTAAAATTACAGAAATCTATGATGAGTTAACTGATTTTGATCTTATCAAAGAGGATGACGAAGACTAATAAGAGTGAACTATATTTAAAAACTAGAAGAAAAAACATTATATATAACAGGAGGGATTTGTATGAAAAAAAACTACTTAAAAAAATGTATTGCAATGGTTTTAACCACGGCGCTTTCCCTAAGCTTAGCAGAGGGTAGTGCTGCTAGTAATTTGTT
>JAILGL010000074.1 GCA_024696825.1 Lachnospiraceae bacterium | reverse complement strand
CGTCACCAAAGTAAACTTTGATGATTCTCACTAAAAATTTTCTCTTAAAATTTTCAGGGATGGTTTACTGTTTAATTATCAATGTTCTTTGTTTTCTTTGCTTTCGCCTCATCAGCGACAGCCTGTTTAGTATAGCACTTTTATTTCTTTTTGTCAACAACTTTTTAAAAGTTTTTTTAAAAAGTTTTTTCAAGCGGAGAAGGAGGGATTTGAACCCTCGCGCCGCTATTAACGACCTACTCCCTTTCCAGGGGAGCCCCTTCAGCCTCTTGGGTACTTCTCCAAAGCCTGACTTATAAATCAGTATTAAATATTAAATATAAAATAATATCGAACATAAACAGCAAATTAAATATAAATTACAATGCCATCCAGATACTATTTTATTAGAAAAATAAAGCCAGAAGATAACTTCTGACGTTATTAAAACGGAGAGAGAGGGATTCGAACCCTCGCGCCCTTGCGGACAAACGGTTTTCAAGACCGCCTCGTTATGACCACTTCGATATCTCTCCATATGTAGCTCATTTCTGAACGTTGCTAGAGAATTATAACAAACATATCTAGTCAAGTCAAGCACTATTTTTAGTCTAGTAAAAAAAATAAATTTGTGCTATAATATTGCAATATATCGTATATTACAGAAGAAACGGAGGTACAACTATGACAGAGAATTATGAAAAAATAATGCAAGATTTTTCAGACAAATATTTAAACACCTGTGTAGACAATAACAACATAGATTTGTCGCTCTACGAAAAATATGGCGTTAAAAAAGGCCTTAGAGACAAGAATGGTAAGGGTGTCCTCTCCGGAATTACTAACATTTCATTAATTGTCGCTTCCGAAGATAAAGATGGGAGATCCGTTCCTTGCGACGGACAACTTTATTATAGGGGATATAATATTTTTGATTTGGTAAATGGTTTCAAAGCAGATGACAGATTTGGATTCGAAGAAACCGCATTTTTACTTATATTTGGAAAGCTTCCAACCTATACGGAGCTTGAGGATTTCAAAAAAGTACTTGGGGAGAATAGAAATCTTCCAACCAACTTTGTAAGAGACGTTATTATGAAGGCTCCAAGTGAGGACATTATGAACTCACTTACCAAGAGTATTTTAACTCTTGCCTCCTACGATGATAATGTTTCAGACATTTCTTTATCAAATGTACTTAGACAGTCACTTATGCTTATATCTGTATTTCCAATGCTGGCTGTTTATGGTTATCATGCATATAATCATTATGAAAAGGATCAGAGCTTCTATATCCACAGGCCTCTTGCCAACCTGTCGCCTGCAGAAAATATACTTCGCATGCTTAGACCTGATATGAAGTATTCACATCTCGAGGCAAAGGTTTTGGATTACGCATTAGTGCTTCATATGGAGCACGGCGGTGGTAATAACTCTACATTTACTACAAGAGTTGTAACTAGTGCTGGTTCTGATACCTATTCCGTAATTGCGGCAGCCCTTTCATCTCTTAAGGGTCCAAAGCATGGCGGTGCTAATATTAAGGTAGTTCAGATGATGCAGGATATTAAGGACAATGTTTCTGATCTTAAGGATGAAGCTGAGGTTAAGGAATACCTTAGAAAGATTCTTAAAAAAGGCGCCTTCGACAGAAGAGGTCTTATATATGGTATGGGGCATGCGGTTTATTCTATTTCAGACCCACGTGCCAAAGTATTTAAGGGCTTTGTAGAAAAGCTTGCTATAGATAAGCATCTGGAGGATGAATTCAATCTTTACTCCATGGTAGAGCGTCTTGCGCCTGAGGTTATTTCCGAAGAATGCGCTATTTATAAGGGAGTTTCCGCAAATGTAGATTTCTACAGCGGCTTTGTTTATTCCATGCTTGGCATCCCTATGGAACTTTTCACACCTATATTTGCCATGGCTCGTATCGTGGGCTGGTGCGCTCATAGAATGGAAGAACTTATAAATGTAGATAAAATCATCAGACCTGCTTACAAGAGTATTATGGTTCCAAAGGTTTACTCTTCAATAAAGGACAGAAGCACTCCAAAGCTTAAGGATAATATGAAGGATACTCTGATGATTTCTAAAAACGATGAGAGCTGTTAATCTATTCAAATGTAACTGATAATTATATATTTTATAAAGATATTTATAGATTGGAGATTTAAAATGGATTTATCAGATAAGGATTTAGAATTAATAACAGAACAAATTACAGATAATTATAAGGAAAATGATTTGTATTGCATGTCCTGTGGTTCCATGCCTAACAGATCTTCCATAACTCATATTATAATGGGACTTAGACAGTTAATGTTCCCTGGTTATTTTGAAGAGGAATATCTTACCACTGATGCTTCCCGTACTTATTTTGTTGGAAGAGAGCTTATGGTTCTTAGTGAGGGACTCCACAAACAGGTATTTGCAGCATTTTCCCAGCAGGATAATGCAAGCTCAGATCCTGCGATTTATGAGAATAAAACAGATGAGGTTTGCCAGAAATTCTTCTCTTCCTTTGGAGATGTGCAGAAGCTTATTCTTATGGATATTCAAGCTGCATTTGACGGTGATCCGGCAGCTAAAACCAAGGAAGAAATAATATATTGCTACCCGGGACTTCTTGCTATATTTATATATAGATTTGCCCATGAGCTTTACAAGCTTAAGGTTCCATTTATTCCACGTATTATGACGGAATACGCTCATGGACACACGGGAATCGATATTAACCCGGGCGCAACCATCGGTCATCATTTCTTTATCGACCACGGCACCGGCGTTGTTATCGGTGAGACTACAGAGATTGGCGACTACGTCAAGGTTTATCAGGGGGTTACCCTGGGTGCTCTTTCCACCAGAAGCGGTCAGCTCCTTCGTGATGTAAAGCGTCATCCAACCATTGAGGATAATGTAACTATTTATTCAAATGCATCGATTCTCGGAGGTAACACTGTTATCGGCGAGGGTTCAGTAATTGGAGGTAATGCCTTTATTACAAAGTCCGTTCCAAAATGGACCAGACTTACTGCTAATAATTCCATTAGCATGGAGCCAATTAAGAGAAAGCCTGACGATGTATTCGATTAATTGAAAGCTTTATTGAAAGCTTTATTAATGATAATAAAAGACTTAACTTCAAAAGCCCACATGGGGATCATCCTATGTGGGCTTTATATTTCTATTATATTCTTATTATTTCATATAATCAGTTCAGCATTACGCTTACAAATTCAAGACTGTTATCATCTCTCACATTCATTACCAGGTAGCTTGGAATAGCCGGATACTGTCTTGGCTTTTTTATACTTCCTGGATTAATACAGGTAACTCCCGTCTCTTTATCTTCATTTATAAGAGGCTTGTGAGTATGTCCCATGGCGATTACGTCACAGCCGTTATTTTCAGCAGTTAGGCGCATTTCTCCAAGGGAGTATTCTCCCATATAACCTACTCCATGGGATAAAAATAGCTTGTGTCCCTTTATTTTTAGAATTACATTTTTAGGAAGTCTG
>JAILGL010000041.1 GCA_024696825.1 Lachnospiraceae bacterium | reverse complement strand
TCCCTGCTGATAGAGCTTTACATACCGAAATACTTCTTCACTCACGCGGCGTTGCTGCATCAGGGTTTCCCCCATTGTGCAATATTCCCCACTGCTGCCTCCCGTAGGAGTTTGGGCCGTGTCTCAGTCCCAATGTGGCCGTTCACCCTCTCAGGCCGGCTACTGATCGTCGCCATGGTAGGCCGTTACCCCACCATCTAGCTAATCAGACGCGGGACCATCCTTTGCCGATAAATCTTTCCCTTTAAGATCATGCGATCAAAAAGGCTCATGCGGTATTAGCAGTCGTTTCCAACTGTTGTCCCCCAGCAAAGGGCAGGTTTCCCACGCGTTACTCACCCGTCCGCCACTAAGTCTTAGTATCAATTTGACCGAAGTCTCATATCAACCAGCTTCGTTCGACTTGCATGTGTTAAGCACGCCGCCAGCGTTCATCCTGAGCCAGGATCAAACTCTCATATTAAAAGGTTTGATTTGCTCAAGTTTACACTTGGCTAATCCGTTGTACTGTAAGTGATTACTCACTCATGTAAAAGTTAGTTTTAGACTAACGCGTTTTGAAAAGTTTCAAAACAAAATTCTTATTTGGAATTTTCAGGTTTGTCTTGCTATTCGATTTTCAAACTACCTGTCGCCACAATATGTCGTATGTTTAACTCACACTCTCTCGCGACAACGTACAATATCTTACCACCTAAATTTTTACTTGTCAACAACAAATTTAACTTTTTTTTATTTTTTTTGCAAAACAATTAATCAACCTCTTAAAGCCCTTGAATTTAAAGGGTTTATTGCATCTTGCCTCTTTTCATTTTTTTACTTGTCAATCAGAATTTAGGCATTTTTCCAAAAAAAGAACCGGTAAACCTGGATTAATATGCTCCAAAAATTCCTTACGCATATCATACAGACTTCCGATTCTTTTAATTATCATATTATCTTATTTTCTTATTCTTTTATCTATAGCTTATTCTTTTATTAGATATAAATAACTACATTACCTTTCAATATAATTATTCCTTCTCTTCCCAAACAATATCGCCATTTACTATAGTATATAATACCTTTCCATAGACCTTCTTACCGTCAAATGGTGTATTCTTTCCCTTTGATAAAAATGTCTCTTTATCTATGATATAAGGCTCGTCAACATCTGTAATTATAACATCAGCTACCTTGCCAACACCTAAAGTACCTCTATCTATATTTATAATACTTGCAGGTGTGGTACTCATTCTGTTAACTAACTCCTTCATAGTGAGAATTCCTGCTTTTACAAGCTCTGTAACACTTAAGGCAAAGCTGGTTTCAAGTCCTGTAATACCAAATGGTGAATTCTTAATGGACTTCTCCTTCTCTTCCTTACTATGTGGAGCGTGATCTGTTGAGATAACCTCCATGGTTCCTGCCATAAGACCTGCCTTTAAGGCCATTACATCATCCTTACTTCTAAGTGGAGGATTCATCTTAAAGTTAGCATCATCGCCAGGTATATCACTGTCTGAAAGAGTAAAATGATGCGGACAAACCTCAGCTGATACATCCATTCCCTCACGCTTAGCCCATTTTACCAATGAAACTGAAAGCTCTGTACTACAATGACATAAATGTATATGATTACCAGCCTCATTGCTCATTATTATATCTCTTGCAACTATAACATCCTCAACTGAATTGGTTATACCGTTAAAGCCTAATTCTCTAGACTTCTCACCCTCATTCATAACGCCACCGCGAACCAGATTAATATCCTCGCAATGAGCAAATACAGGTATTCCTGCCTCTTTAGCCGCCTTAAGTCCTTCCATATATACAGCAGTATTCATTACTGACTTTCCATCTTCACTAACTGCAACAGCTCCTGCTTCCTTCATTCCCTTTATATCAGCAAGCTCTTTACCATTCTGACCTAAGGTAACTGCTCCGATTGGACATATATTTACAACTGCTTTTTTAGCTATCTCTAATTCCTGTTTAACAAGCTCCGGACTGTCTATTACAGGATTGGTATTTGGCATAGGACATATGGTTGTAACTCCACCATGAGCTGCTGCAAGAGCCCCTGTCTCTATGGTCTCCTTATACTCAAAACCCGGCTCACGTAAATGTACATGAAGATCCACAAGTCCCGGTAAAATGTATTTTCCAGTTGCATCTATAACTCTAAGTTCTTCTTTTATAGAACTTTGAAGACTTTCGGCAACCATATATTTACCTTCAGAAATCTCGCTAACCTCAGCATATAAGGCTTTAAGCTCGATTCTCTGAGATACATTTTTTATTACCCCATCAGCTATAAGCATATCTGCAACGCCATCAATGTCATTTGCCGGATCGACAACATGACCATTCTTAATAAGTATTATCATAATTAAATCTCCTTAATATAAAGATAAATACATTGTTACATACTCCACTTGATTATATCATTAAATCAACTTAAACAAAAGTAAAATATTTAAAACCTAATAAAGCATAACAAACTAGCAAAGACTTCCTACTTATGTTATATTTATAAATGCTATATTAAATGGCGACATTTATAATGGAGGTTATATAAATGGCTTTTGATGGAACTATGGTTTCTGCCCTTGTTAAAGAACTTTCTAATAAGCTTACAGGAGGCAGAATTAATAAAATACAACAGCCTGAAAAGGACGAGCTGGTGCTCACTATAAAAACTTCATATAAGGATGGGGATAAAACCATAAGAGGTAATGACAAGCTGGTGCTTTCTGTAAGCCCTTCTCTTCCGCTGGTTTATCTTACAGATGAGGCAAAGCCTGCACCTATGACAGCTCCGACCTTTTGTATGGTTATAAGAAAATATATGAGCAATGCTCAGATTACTTCTATAGAGCAGCCGGACTTTGAGCGCGTTATAAGAATTACTACTGAGCATTTTAATGAAATGGGTGATAAGGAAAATATATCTCTTGTTGTAGAGCTTATGGGTAAACACAGTAATATTATCCTTGTAAATAACGATGAAAAGGTCATTGACAGTATAAAGCATATTAGTGCTCTCACAAGCTCTGTTCGTGAAGTGCTTCCGGGAAGGGATTATTATATTCCTAATACCATGGATAAAACCAATCCTCTCACAGTGGATTATGAAGCCTTCAAGGCTATTATGCTAAAGGCTCATACCACCCCTGAGAAGGCTATATATACTTCCTTTACAGGTATAAGTCCACTGGTTGCCAATGAGGTTTTATATAGAGCCAAGGCTTCAGGCTTTATATCCTTTGAGGAAATGGATGAATACGTTAAGTTCTCTGTATTTAACGAGCTTGAGAAATATTTAAAGGAAATTGATAACGGCACTTACAAGCCTCAGATTCTCTATGTTAATAAGGCACCTAAGGAGTATAGTACCTCCTGTCTTACCTCCTATATAGAATCGGATAACGATACATTTACAGAGGAGTTTTCTGATGTTTCTACCATGCTTACGAAATTCTATCGTGAGAAGGAACTTTATGTAAGAATTCGTGAAAAGTCAGCTTCCTTAAGGCAGGTGGTTCATAGTGCTGTGGAAAGAACCTCTAAGAAGTTAAATATTCAGAATAAGCAGTTAAAGAGTACTGAAAACCGCGAGAAATTCAAGCATTACGGAGAGCTTATTAATACCTATGGATATCTGGATAATCCTGATAAAACCTGCCTCATCTGTACTGATTATGAAACCGGTGAAGAGGTTAAGATTCCTTTGGACGAGAATAAAACCGTAGCTGAAAATGCCAATCATTATTTTGACAGATATAATAAATTAAAGCGAACCTTTGATGCCATGCAGGTTCAGATTAAGGAAACTACTGACGCCCTAACCTATTTGGAATCCGTTAGTAACGCTCTTGATATAGCCACCTCCGCTGAGGATTTAAATGACATTAAAACCGAGCTTTCCACAACCGGCTACATTAAAAAGAGCGGTCTTAAAAAAGGCGAGAAACGTCCTAAGAAAAGTAAGCCTATGCATTACATTTCTTCCGACGGATTTGATATACTTATAGGTAAGAACAATTTGCAAAATGACGAGCTTACCTTTAAGATTGCCTCTAATAAGGATCTTTGGTTCCACGCCAAGGGTGCTGCAGGTTCTCATGTAATCCTTAGAACCAACGGCCTTAGCATGGATGAGATTCCTGACAGAGCATTTGAGGAGGCAGCAGCTGCAGCGGCTTATTATTCCAAGTTAAAAACCGCCCCAAAGGCAGAGATTGACTATGTGGAGAAAAAGCAGATTAAAAAGCCAAATGCAGCTAATCCGGGCTTTGTTATTTACTATACCAACTATTCCATGATAGTTACTCCTGGAATTGATAATTTAAAGAATGGAGATTCATTATGATAAAAGCAGACTTTCATGTACATACCTCCTTCTCTTCCGATAGCGATGAAGCTATGGAAAACCAGGTTTTAAAAGGTATTGAATTAGGTCTTAGTACCATATGCTTTACAGACCATATGGACTATGATTTTCCTAAGCAGTATGAAATGAGATTTACATTTGACCCTGATAAATACTTCGAATTAATAACAGAATTAAAGGAAAAATATAAGGATAAAATAAGTATTAGATACGGTATCGAGCTTGGTTTAAAGGAGGGGATTGAAGATAAAATAAATGCACTTCTCTCTTCCCACAGCTTTGATTTCATTATTAACTCCACACATATTGTGGATGATTTAGACCCTTATTATCCTGAATATTATGGGGAACATGGAACTTTTAAGGGCTTACTTAGGTATTATGAAACTATTTTAAAAAATGTCTCTATTTGCCCCGATTTTGATGTTTTAGGCCATATCGATTATCTCACGAGATATACCCCTGAGGTTAAAGAGCATAAGGCAAATGTAAATGAAAGCCTTATTTTAAAGGGTGATACAGTGACTGAAATTAAGGAGCTTACCACAAAATACGCCCATGATTATATGGATATAATAGATGAGATTTTAAAGAAGGTTATTAGCTTAGGCCGCGGAATCGAGCTTAATACAGCCGGTTTAAAATATGGCCTTGGCCATCCACATCCTCATATAGAGATTTTAAAGCGTTATAAGGAGCTTGGTGGTGAAATTATAACTGTCGGTTCAGACGCTCATGAAACAAGGCATCTTGGGGGTTATTTTGATATTGCGGCTAATACATTAAAGGAAGCAGGCTTTGTGTATTATGCAGAATTCGCAAAAAGAAAGCCTATATTCCATAAAATATAGGCCTTAAACATTAATTTTATTTTTTTATAATTCTTAATAGTCTTCATCTAAAACTGACATTTCAAGATAATCAAAGTCGATACTTTCTATAAAATTATCCTTTGTAAATCTTGTGGTACTGGAGGTTTTAAACTCCTGAATATTAGATTCTAACCATACAGGATGACTAAGATCAAAATGCTCACACACCTCGTCGATGGCATCAAAGATCTTTTTCGTCCTGTTGTTATCCGAAAAATCACTTACAGTCGTGTCCTTTACAAGACGACTGTCCTTAACAAATCTAAACCATAATCTGAACATATTATTATCCTTTTCTTTATATTAAATAAATAGAATTATTCTTCGCTCCCATTGTTTTCATTTACCCTTTTACATTTATTAACCTGCTCATATAAAGGCGGAAGCACTCTTTTACGGGTAATCTCCACAAGACCAAGCTTGGTTATATCTACAACCACTGACTTTATACTGTCCTTTAAAAACTCTTCTCTTAGTACATGGAGAAGCTCATCCTTTTTCTTCTTATCTGCCATATCTATAAAATCAATGATAATTATTCCAGATATATTTCTAAGTCTTATCTGATTACAGATTTCTATGGCTGCCTCTTTATTAACATCAAAGAAAAATTCCTCAGCCTTTTTCTTTTTCTTAATATCTCCCCCTGAGTTTACATCTATAACTGTAAGGGCCTGTGTATGCTCTATTATAAGAAAACCTCCGTGCTTAAGCCATACATTAGACTGTAGGCTTTTATCTAAGGTAGTGGTTATTCTATAAATAATATCAGGATTCTTTCCATTTTCCTCATCCCAAAGCTCTACAGGTATATTATTTGCAACTTCATCACTACCTGCTTCATTTTGAAATGCATTTATCTCCTGAAAGATTTCCTTATCATTAGTTATTATCTTATCAAGATATGATTTTCTAACGCTTGAAAGCACTGAAAGATATGACTTTACAGGAGGCTTTAGGGCACTAAACGCCTTTAAGCTCTTAGCTTTTTTTAGAATCCCCTTCATCTCTTCCTTTAATTTCTTAATATCTGAAACAATAGTTTCTTCACTCTCTCCTACGCAGTCAGTTCTTGCAATAAGGGAGTAACCCTCCCCAGCCTCATTTGAAAGAATATTTTTAAGCCTTTCCTTTTCGTCCTTATCCTTAATTTTCTTAGATACATTTATACCGGTTTTACCCATTATAAGAACGATTCTATGGGTACTTAGCTCTATCTTAGAAGTAAGAGTTACAGGCTTATTAGCCTTTACCTCACGCTTTATCTGAACCAGAATCTCATCCTCAGCTTTAAGCTTATCTCCACTACTCTTCCCATTTACAAATATAGGCTCTTCCTTAACTATATTATAATATCCCTGTTCCTTATTAGAAAACTCCACAAAACAGGAATCAATATTTTTCACTATATTTTTTACCTTACCCACATATATACTACCAATTCTCATATATTCATCAGGGGTAAATACAGATAACTCCCTCACCTTATCATCTTCTATTATAGCATTTATAATCCAATTATCTTTTTTTAGAACAGCTATCATATAAACCTACTCTTTCTCAAGTTCATCTAGGAGTTCAAAAATCTGAGCCATTTCCTTCTTATTTTCAGGAAGCTCCATGCTATTCATAAGCTCACGAATCTTAGCTATCTTATCCTGTTCCTCTGTAAATCTGTTAAATAATTTGAGCTTATCCTCGTATTTTATAAGCCTGGTCTGAACTCGTCTTATAACCTCATATACAGCCTGTCTTGAATCACCGGTTTCATGGGCTATCTCAGATATTCCATAATCCTCAATTATATATTTTTCAAATATAATTCGGTTTTTATCCTTTAAAAGAGGACCGTAAAAGTCGAATAGTCCTGAAAGATATTCTCTTTTTTCAAAATTAAGCTTATCTTTATCTATAAAATGTTCCTCTAATTTTCCTTTCACTTTATCCTCCTAATAATATACACATGTCTTTACATTTGGCTAAAAGCTATTACAAATAAGGCACGTGCAAATTATACACGTGCCTCTAATTTCTTTAATAAATTGTATAACCTTGAGTTTTAATTACTCCTCAGTAGGTGCTTCCTCAGCAGGTGCCTCTTCAGCAACAGGAGCTTCCTCAGCAGGAGCTTCCTCTACAGGAGCTTCCTCAGCAGGAGCTTCCTCAACAGGAGCTTCAGCAGTCTCAGCTGCAACTTCCTCAATGTTAACTTCCTCTTCTCTTACATCAGATGTAGGCTCTTCCTCATCTAGAATAAGAGCTTTCATACTAAGGCTAATCTTGTGATCTTCTTCATTAAAATCAACAACCTTAGCTTCAACTTCCTGACCTACCTTAAGTACATCAGAAGGCTTATCTACATGCTCCTTAGAAATCTGTGAAACATGAAGAAGTGCGTCGATACCAGGCTCAAGCTCTACGAATGCACCAAACTCAGCCATTCTAGCGATCTTACCCTTAACAACCTGTCCCTTAGCATACTTCTCAACTGCACTAATCCAAGGATTCTTATCTGGGAATTTAAGAGAAAGAGCAATCTTCTCACCCTTAATCTCTTTGATAAATACTGTAAGCTTCTGGCCTACCTTAAATACCTTCTTAGGATTCTCGATGCGTCCCCAACTCATCTCTGAGATATGAAGAAGACCATCTGCACCGCCAAGATCTACGAAAGCACCAAACTCTGTAAGATTCTTAACAGTTCCTTCTATAACATCTCCATCCTTAATACGAGCAAAGAGTTCGTCTTTCTTCTTCTGCTTCTCAGCCTCGATAAGCTGCTTTCTGTCACCGATAATTCTTCTCTTCTTAGGATTGAACTCAGTAACTACAAACTCAATCTCTTCACCTTCGTACTTGCTTAAATCCTTAACATAAGTATCGGAAATAAGACTTGCAGGGATGAATATCTTTGTCTCATTAACAACTACATTTAAACCACCTGTAGTAACGCTAACAACCTTTGCCTTGAGAACTTCTTTCTCTTCGAATGCCTTCTTAATTCTTTCGTTGCTTTCCTCAATAGCAAGTCTCTTATAAGTTAATGCAACCTGTCCGTCACCATCGTTAACCTTAAGGACTTTAGCCTTCATAGTATCACCCACTTTAACTACTGTGGTAAGATCAATATCAGGGTTATTACTGTAATCACTCTTCTTAATGATTCCGTCTGACTTATATCCGATATTAAGAACGATCTCATCAGGCTTTACGTCGATAATACTCCCTTCTACAATCTCTCCACTGTGGATTGTTACTAATGATTCTTCAATCATTTTGTCAAATTCTGTGGTCTGTTCTGACATATGAACGAACCTCCTTAATAATATTATTTGGGGTTGAAGCCCCAGCTGTAATACCCACGCTACGAACAGATTTAAGGTTAACTAAATCCAGGTCATCAAGTGTCTGTATAAAGTATGTGTTCGAACATTCCGCTTTGCATATTTCATAAAGCTTTTGAGTATTCGAACTGTTTTTTCCACCGATCACTAACATCGCATCTGACTTTTCGGCTAACAAACGAGCTTCTGTCTGACGCTCTTCGGTAGCGTTGCAAATTGTATTCATAACTATAACATTGTAACAAATTTTTTGCAAAATATCAACTATATATTGGAATTTTCTGTAATTAAATGTTGTCTGTGATACAACCACTACTCTCTTACCCTCTTTAGCCCTATATTTACGGGCTTCTTCCTCACTTTCAATGATGGTTGCACTGTTGTCACACCAGCCATTTATTCCCATTACTTCAGGATGCTTTTTAGACCCTATAATTATTATATCTGAACCCTTCTCATGTTCCTCTTCAACAATCCTGTGAATTTTACTTACAAATGGGCAGGTAGCACTGACTATATTAACTTTTTTATCCTCAAGACTTTTATACTCTGCTTTGGTTATACCATGAGACCTTATAATTACAGATACCTCAGAAGGATCTTTTACCTCACTAAAATCGATTTCATCCACTGAGCTTATAACCTTAACTCCTCTTTCCTCTAAATCCTTCACAACCATTTCATTGTGAATTATAGGTCCAAGGGTGTAGACATGCTTCTTAGTATCAGCTTCCTTGTAACACATATCTACAGCTCTTTTCACACCAAAGCAAAAGCCTGCATGATCAGCAACCTTTACCTCCATACTAATTCCTCCGATATATGATTAATATTATGCCTTTATTCTCTCCTGATATAGAGTGCAGATTGCATCAGTCACCTCTTCGATTCCCATATCTGAAGAATCCACAAGAACAGCATCCTCAGCCTGCTTAAGAGGCGCGATTTCTCTGTGAGAATCCTGATAATCTCTTGCTTCTACATCTCTCTTTATATCATCAAAATTAACATCCTCACCCTTTTCAGTAAGCTCCTTATATCTTCTCATGGCTCTGGCCTCTGATGAAGCTGTAAGGAACACCTTTAAAAATGCATCTGGAAGCACTGCAGTTCCTATATCTCTTCCGTCCATAATTACATTTTTTTTCGCCGCCATATTTCTCTGAAGATCTAAAAGCTTAGTTCTTACATCACCGTATTTGGATATAAGAGATGTAGTTTTACTTACCTCAGGGGTACGGATAAATGCATTTACATTCTCGCCATTTAAAAGAACAATCTGCTCATGATCCTTATAATCAAGTGATACCTCTATATCCTTAATGGCAGCGCTAACCTTCTCTTCATCATTAGTATCCACACCCTGTCTTATAAGATATAAAGCAATAGCTCTATACATAGCTCCTGTATCCACATAGATATAATCTATTTTCTTGGCAACATTTTTTGCAATTGTACTTTTTCCTGCACCTGCAGGTCCATCTACAGCTATTGGTTTTGTCATTTTATCATCCTTTCTTGTGTTACATTTCTAATTTTCTATTTTCTAATATTTATTATTCTACTCACATTTTCCTGCCACATATCCTGTGGACCAGGCTATCTGCAGGTTAAAGCCTCCAGTTAAGGCATCTACATCCATAACCTCTCCGGCAATATATAATCCCGGACAAAGTTTTGATTCCATAGTCTTAGGATTAATCTCCTTAACATTAATTCCGCCACAGGTAATTATGGCTTCCTCAAATGCTCTCAAAGAGCTTATATTAAGCTCAAGATTTTTAAATAAATGTGCCAGTTCGCTTATCTCTTTTTTACTTACCTCTCTCGCCTTTTTATCGGGCTTTATACCACTTAGTTTAACCATAATTTCTTCCATACTTTTTGGAAGTAATTTTCTTAAACTATTTTTAAAAAATGTATCCTTAAATGCATCAAAATCTCTCTCAATTCTGCTTATAAGCTCATCCTCTGAAAGAGCTGGTTTTAAGTCAATAATAACCTTCGCCTCTATCCCTTTAAAATTCTTCTTTTTCTTAAGTCTTCTAACGTGTAAATTATAATACTCAGAAGCAGTAAGTACAAGGGGACCTGATATACCAAAATGTGTGAAAAGCATTTCACCCATTTCCTTCATGCATTTTTTACCATTAATGTTTAATTCAAGAGTAACATTTTTTAAGGCAAGTCCCATTAAATCTTTAGGGTATTCTTCCTTTACATTAAAACCTGTAAGACCCGGTGAAAGCTCTGTTACAGTATGTCCAAAGCTCTCAGCAAACTTATATCCGTCTCCTGTGGAACCAGTTGACGGATAGCTTTTTCCGCCGGTACATAGAATCAGATAATCCGATGTAAATTCATCCTTTCCGGCATTAATTATAAATTTATCCTGTGATTCATTCTTAGTTATATTTTTAACCTGAGTATTAAAATGAAACTTAACCCCAAGGTCATCACAGACCCCTTTTAAGGTCCTTATAACATCGGAAGAATGCATGGATGCAGGAAATACTCGGTTTCCTCTTTCCGTAACTATTCTAAGTCCGCTTTCCTCCAAAAAATCCATCATTTTAAAGCTGTCAAATTCATTAAAGGCACTGTATAAAAACTTAGGATTATTAATGGTATTAGCTATAAGATTTGGTGCATCAGTGGCATTAGTAATATTACAACGGCCCTTGCCTGTTATAAATATTTTCTTACCAGCCTTTTCATTTTTCTCTAAGACTGTAACCTTATGTCCTGATTTTGCACTACTTATGGCAGCCATTAGTCCCGATGCTCCTGCACCGATTATTATTACTTCTTTCATTAAAGCTTCTCCGAATTCTTTAATCCAAGATAGGCCTCGCTAAATGCTTTAAGTGTAGCCTTTAAGCGAACCTCCTGTCTGTCACCGTCAAAATGACATTCAAAAACCTTGGTTTCACCCTTTATGTTAAGGCCTATATATACAAGGCCTACAGGCTCATCCTTAACTCTTGGTCCGGCATATCCTGTAACAGATATATTTACCTCAGCCCGACTTAAAAATGCAAGCTTTTCACACATATCCTTAGCAGTCTCTAAAGCTACTGCAGTATGGACTTCTATAATGTCTGAACTTACTCCAAGCATTCTTACCTTAGCCTTGTCAGAATAGGTTACATACCCCTCTTCAAAGACCTTAGAAGCTCCGCTAACGGATGCAAGGCTGTCGCTTAAAAGCCCTGCTGTACAGGACTCTGCAAAGGAAATATGATAGTTTAACTTACTTAGAAGCTCTACTAATTCACCTGCTTTTTCTGCTATTAAAGCCCTAAGAGAAGGCTCTGATAATACTTCTGAATAACTATTATCATTACATTTTTCCATCGTTTAAAACACTCCAGTTTTTAACAAGATAATCCACAAGTGATATAACAGTAAGTGCCACTGAAAGAATTACGAGAACTATCTCGATAATATTCATTGCGGCATTATCAAGGTTTATAATTAAAACTATAGACATTACCATCTGACAAACTGTCTTAACCTTGCCCCACCAGCCTGCAGCGATAACTACGCCTGCATCTGAAGCCACAAGTCTGAATCCACTTATAATAAACTCTCTACTGATAATTATTATAACTGCCCATGCTGGCATCCATACACCTGGAACTACCAGGAAACATATAAGTGCTGCACTGACTAAAAGCTTATCAGCAAGGGGATCCATAAACTTTCCAAAGTTAGATACAAGATTATACTTTCTTGCTATTTTTCCATCCAGTAAATCCGTAAGTGATGCTACTATAAAGATTCCTGCTGCAATGTAATTATGATAATTAATCTTATCAAATAACATAAAAAATACAAAGAAAGGAATCATTATTACTCTAAGCATCGTTAGTTTGTTAGGTAAATTCATAATTTTCTCCATTCTGAAACGTGGTTTATTATTAAATTTCTTTATAGAAATCTATCTGCGACGCTTCGGCGCAGTTATAAACTTATTAATGTCAGCCCATTTATAGGCCTTTTTATTTATAGGCCTCTATTAAATCGCCCAATAAATCGTAGCCCTTTGACTTAACTATGTCAACCTTTACGAAATCTCCCGATTCAAGCTCTATATCGCTGTCCACAAATACAAAGCCATCCACCTCAGGGGCATCCTTGTAGGAACGACCTATATATACATCTTCCTCTGGAAGATATCCTTCTATAAGAACTATAAGCTCTTCTCCTATGGCATCGTTAGCATTGTCAAATGCAATGTCCTGCTGGATTTCCATGATTTCATCGCATCTTTCCTGCTTAATCTCTTCTTCTACCTGATCTTCAAATTCTGCTGCAGGAGTTCCCTCTTCCTGAGAATAGGTAAATACTCCCAGTCTTTCAAAGCGAACCTCTTCCACAAAGCCCTTAAGCTCCTTAAAATCTTCCTCCGTTTCTCCAGGAAAGCCTGTTATAAGGGTAGTTCTAAGGGTTATATCAGGCACCTCTTTTCTAAGCTTACCTATAACCTCTAAAAGAGCCTTTTTATCAGTTCTTCTGCCCATTTTCCTAAGGACATTATCTGAGGCATGCTGTATAGGCATATCGATATAATTAACCAGCTTAGGATTATTTTTAAATTCTTCTATAAGCCCATCATATATTTCTTCAGGATAACAATATAAAAGTCTTATCCATCTAAGTCCGGGCACCTTTGAAAGCTCCTGTATAAGCTTATGAAGAGATTTCTCACCATATAAATCCACTCCATAGAGAGTAGTTTCCTGAGCTACTAAAATCAACTCCTTAGCACCTTCTTTACAAAGCTTTTCAGCCTGTTTTACAAGGTTTTCCATAGGAAAGCTTCTATAGCTTCCACGGACATAAGGAATTATACAATAGGTGCATCTCTTATTGCAGCCCTCGCTTATTTTTAAATAAGCACTATAGCTGCCACTTAAGGATTCTCTTGTTACATCAGGCTCTACCACCCTGTCTATGTCTTCTAACACAGCAAGCGCTTTATCGTCTGATTCTACATTTTCTAATTCCTTAAGCTTTTCATTTATGGCATCTGTAAGCTTATCATAGGCCATAGTTCCGATAATAATATCCACCTCTGGAATATCCTCACTTATCTCATTACTATAGCGCTGTGCAAGGCAGCCTGTAGCCACCAGAAGCTTACATCTTCTTTCTTTATATTCTGCAAGCTCTATAAGACTGTTAATGCTTTCTTCCTTGGCATCTCCTATAAAGCAACAGGTATTAACAACGATAACATCTGCTTCTTCAGGATCATTTACAATTAAAAAATCATTTTTCCTTAGAGAAGATATCATCATCTCACTGTCTACAAGGTTTTTATCACAACCCAGGGACATAAAAAATATATTCATATTTTACTCCTGACTATAGCTATTATTTAAATGTAAATAGCAATAAATCAATATTACATTTATAACTGATTATAATTCAACTGCCTTTACACAGTTATACATAAGCATAGCTATTGTCATAGGGCCTACACCACCTGGAACAGGGGTTATGGCACTTGCCTTCTTAGAAGCGGATTCATAATTAACGTCTCCACAAAGATGTCCATCCTCTTTTCTATGCATTCCAACATCGATTACAACTGCACCATCCTTAACATAGCTTTCATCAATCATTTCACGCTTTCCAATGGCAACTATAAGTATATCAGCTCTATTACAAACCTCTTTTAAATCCTTTGTATGTGAATGACATACTGTAACCGTTGCATTTTCCCTAATCATAAGCATTGACATAGGCTTACCTACGATATTACTTCTTCCGATAATTACGCATTCCTTACCATCGATATCGATATTACTTCTCTTAAGAAGCTGTACGATACCTGCAGGAGTACAGGATACAAAGCCCTTCTGGCCGATACTTAAAGCACCTACACTCATTGGATGGAAGCCATCTACATCCTTGTAAGGATCGATGGTCTTTATAATCTTATCCTCGTCAATCTGCTTTGGAAGAGGGAGCTGAACTAAAATACCATTTACGCTATCATCCTTATTTAGCTTTTCTACAAGCTCTATTAACTCTTCTTCCTTGGTGTCTTCAGGAAGCTCATAGGATAAAGACTTGATTCCAATATATTCACATGCTTTTTTCTTGTTGTTTACATATACATGTGAAGCAGGATCATCTCCTACTAAAATAACTGCGAGACAAGGGTTAATCCCTTCTTTATTAAGCTCGCTAACCTTAACCTTAAGCTCATCCTTGATTTCTGCTGAAATCTTTTTTCCGTCGATAATATATGGCATTTTTTTCTCCTTTAATAAATATTTTTACTCTGTTTTTATATAATTCGAATATAATCTGAGTATATTTTTACTCCGTGAAAATTATACTCTAAGGTCTTGTAAAATACAATTAATAAATCCACAAATCAGACTCTAAATGTACTTCCACCAATAAACTCTCTCATAAGAGAATTCTTAGGAATATTCTCACTGGAAACTCCTATTACATAATCTAAGAATTTAAGAAGCCTCTTAGCCTCCATGTATTCAGGACAGTCATGAGGAATTCCAAATAATAATGGCTCTGCATAAGGCTTAAGTACTGCCAGCTCATATAGCAGGGCTGAGTTAAACATACTGTCTGCGTCCTCCTGATAAGGGAAGATATATTTTTCCTCTCCCTTACGGACATTGGACCACATTTTTATGGTCTGTGCAGGATTAATTCCTCTGGTTCTGTCATCTCTAACCATTCGTCTTATGAGACGGCTGTCGGTGGTAGAGATTCTATTGTGCTCATCTACATTAATCTGAGTAAGAGCACTTATGTAAATCTTATATTTACTCTCACGTGGAAGGCTGTAGCTTAGCTTGTCATTCAGACAATGAATACCCTCAATTATAAGAATATCATTCTCCTGAAGCTTAAGATAATTGCCCTCATAATTCTTCTTACCCACCACAAAATCAAAGACAGGAACATCTATCTCACCGCCATTTAAAAGGGTAGTCATATGGTTATTAAAGAGCTCAGTGTCAATGGCCTCTAAGCATTCAAAATCATAATTACCATTTTCATCCTTTGGAGATTCAAGTCTTTCCTTAAAGTAATTATCCACGCTAATAAGCCTTGGTGAAAAGCCAAGAGCTCTAAGCTGTATGCCCAGTCTGTTGGCAAAGGAAGTCTTTCCTGAAGATGAAGGACCTGCTATCATTATGAATTTTAAATCCTTCCTTCTCTCGTGGATATCATTGGCAATTTCCGCTATTCTCTTTTCCTGTAAAGCCTCTGAAATGAGAACTAAATCCTTAAGATTTCCACCTGCTATGGCATCATTTAGAGCACCTATAGTCTGTACCTTCATAAGCTTTCCCCAGTCAGTGGATTTCTTTAAAATACCAAAGAATTTATCATGTCTTAAAATCTTTTTAGCATAGTCAGGAATATGGAAATTCTTGGTTTCCATAAGTATTCCGTCCTTATAAAGTTCTAAATCAAAGTTCTTTAACTGGCCTGTACTATAAGGCATATAACCATAGAAATAATCCTCAAAGCCATCCAAATCATAAATATTTACATAGGATACACGTCTGTATTTAAAGAGCCTCTCCTTTTCATGCATTTTATAATTATGAAATAGCTTAATGGCATCTCTGGTGCTTATGCTTCGCTTATTGATTACTATGTCCTTCTCAACATATTCTCTCATTTTATCTTCCAAAGCCTTAAGCATTTCCTCTGTAAAAGCTTCTTCCCCTACATCGATATACAGTCCGTCTGCTAAAGAATATCTTATGTAAACATCCTGAATTCTTTCAGGATATAGCTTTTCAAATGCAGTGAGCATAAGAAGTATAAGTCCTCTTACATAGGTCTTTCTTCCGCTTTGTGAAGAAGGAGTTAAAAACTCAATCTCGGAGCCTTCGATGACTTCCTTGGATAACTCTAAAAGTCTGGAACCGTTAGAGGCAAGTATTATTTCCTCATCAAACTCATCCTTAAAATCCTTTGCAATATCAATAAGTCTGGTACCCTCAGGAACACTGTATTCTTTGCCCTGAGCCTTAAATGAAATATTTCCCATAAACATTTCCTCCCATTACATTATCTGGAACTATTGATTATATATTTTCTTATATTCTCATATCCGATTTTCTTAATCTAATCCGACATTTCTTCAATAATTTTTAAAATATTATCTCTACTTTTAATCAACTCTTTAAGCTTATCTAAAGAAGCACTGGTGCCCTTTTTCTCAATGCTTTTTATGGCCATGTCGCACTTTTTTAATTCCCCATTTATAAACTCAAAAAAGACCTTGTCCTTAGAACCTTTTAAAAGTACCCCGTATATATAATCTTCCTCAGTTTCTGGCACAATTTTTTCTTTACTGTTTATAAAATGTTTCGTATATTTTTCAGACGCATTTTCATTAATGGCATGGATTATAACATAGTATTTACCTGCATCCTTAACCATTTCTTCTCTGTCAATATAAAAGCCATTATTATATAAATACTCTCGTACTACATTTGGCTCCTTCTGAGGTGAAAGAATAAGCTCTGTAACTGTTTTTAAAACCTCTTCACCACGAGTTAAAATGTTTCTTATAAGGTTTCCACCCATACCAGAGATAATAATACTGTCCGCCTCATTAGGCTTTAAATTATCCAATCCGTCTGAAAGTCTTATGCTAATCTTATCCTTAACATTATAGGTCTTGACATTATTCTTAGCATGCTCTAAGGGGCCCGGTCTTACATCCATGGCTATGGCGTGCTTTGCAATCCCTTTCTCTATAATGTATATATCAGTCAGTGCGTGGTCGCAGCCTATATCGGCTACAACCTCACCCACACTAACCTGATTAGCTATATGCGTTAATCGTTCTGAAAGCTTTATCACTCTAAATAATCCTTTAATTTTCTACTTCTGCTAGGGTGTCTTAATTTTCTAAGAGCCTTAGCTTCAATCTGTCTGATTCTTTCACGGGTTACCTGGAATTCCTTACCTACTTCCTCAAGAGTACGAGCACGTCCGTCATCTAAACCAAAACGAAGGGTAAGTACCTTTCTCTCTCTTGGTGTAAGCTCTCCAAGTACCTCTCCTAACTGCTCCTTAAGTAAGGTATATGCCGCTGCCTCTGAAGGTGCAGGTACATTTTCATCCTGAATGAAATCTCCAAGATGTGAATCCTCCTCCTCACCAATAGGAGTTTCTAAGGATACAGGCTCAAGAGAAATCTTCTGAATCTCTCTAACTCTCTCAGTTGGAAGATTCATCTGCTTTGCAATCTCCTCAGGATATGGCTCCCTACCAAGCTCCTGAAGAAGCTGTCTCTGAACTCTAACAAATTTATTAATGGTTTCCACCATATGTACAGGAATACGGATAGTTCTGGCCTGGTCTGCTATAGCACGGGTAATGGCCTGTCTAATCCACCATGTAGCATAGGTACTAAACTTATAACCCTTAGTATAATCAAACTTTTCAACAGCCTTAATAAGACCTAAGTTACCCTCCTGGATAAGATCTAAGAAAAGCATTCCTCTACCAACATATCTCTTGGCAATACTTACAACCAGCCTTAAGTTAGCCTCAGCAAGCTTCTTCTTAGCCTCCTGATCTCCAGCCTCCATCTTCTTTGCAAGCTCTACCTCTTCCTCAGCTGAAAGAAGTGGAACTCTACCGATTTCCTTAAGATACATTCTTACAGGATCCTCGATGCTTACGCCCTCAGGAACTGAAAGGTCCATACTGTCAATATCATCGATTTCCTTAAGCTCGTCCTGTGTAGGCTCATCTACCTCAAGTTCTTCGATTTTATCAAGTACATCTATATTGTTACTGTCAAGGAATTTTCTGACTTCTTCTAACATGTTGTCATCAGGGTTTGCATTTTTATAATAATTTCTTATATCTTCAAAATCCAATACACCCTTTCTTTCCTTGGCTATGTCTACAAGTCTCTGAAGTGATTTTTCAAGTTTTTCAGGATTTTCAAATACATCATCATCAGCAGTTTCCTTGATGCTACCACCGGTAATCATCTCAGTTTTAATATCTTCCTCTTCATCTGCTACTACCTCTTCAACCACCTCTTCAACCACCTCTTCTACTTCTTCCTTCTTAGCCTTTGCAGATTTTTTAGTGGTTTTCTTAGTAGTTTTCTTAGGCTCTTCCTCTTTTTTCTCAGCAGTCTTTTTAGCTGTAGCAGCCTTCTTAGTTGTTTTCTTTGGCTCTTCTACAACCTCTTTTACTTCTTCTGAAACCTCTGCTTTTTTGGTTGCAGTTTTCTTAGCAGTTGTCTTCTTAGCTGCCGCCTTAGTCTCAGTAGCCTTAGGCTCTTCTGCCTTCTTTGCTGTCTTCTTCGCTGTTGTCTTTGTAGCTGTAGTCTTCTTTGCTGTTGACTTTGCCGCCGTCTTTGTCTCAGTTTCCTTTTCAGCTGTCTTCTTTGCTGTTGACTTAGCTGTTGTCTTTGTAGCTGCTTCCTTCTTTGCTGTTGACTTAGCTGCTGTCTTAGTAGCTGTAGCCTTCTTTTCGGTAGACTTAGCTGCTGTCTTAGTAGCTGTAGTCTTCTTTGCTGTAGACTTAGCCGCTGTCTTAGTAGCTGTAGCCTTCTTTGCTGTAGACTTAGCCGCTGTCTTTGTAGCTGCTTCCTTCTTTGTTGTAGACTTAGCTGCTGTAGCCTTCTTTGCTGTCGACTTTGCTGCTGTCTTAGTAGCTGTAGACTTTGCTGTTGACTTTGCTGCTGCCTTTGTTGTTGTCTTCTTTACTGCTGCCTTTGTTGTTGTCTTCTTCTCTGTTACTTCTTCTTTCTTCTTTCTTGTAGCCATAAATCCTCCTTAAAAATTTGTGATTGAAATGCTCCACAAATAGTTATAATCTTTGTCACTTTAGTATGGATAAAATCTTTCCCTTTTCTTCAATTAACTTCTTAAATTTCTTAGGATCGATTTCATTGTTAATCCTGTATTCTAAAGATGTCTGCTTAATATTATATATAAGCTCCTTCAATGATTTTTCCTTATCCATATCATCTACAGAAAAATCAAAATCACTTTGAATCATGGATGCAACACTTTTTTGGTCATCTATATTCTCATATTCACCAATAACCTGTTTGACATCCAAATTACCATTCTTTATACCGTCAAATATTTTTTCTGCTATAACCTTATAATCTTCATTTATAAAATCCTCCGGACCTATCCATTTACTAATAAATTCATAGTCCTTTGGTTCTTTAATAAGCCATGAGATAATTAAGGCATAGGATTTATTAATTCCTGTTTCCTTTTTCTTCTGCTCAGCCTCAGACTTTCTTTCCTCCAAGGTTTTAACGCTTTTTCTAACCCTGCCTTCTCTCTTTTGAAGTCCCGCTGTTACAGATCTTTTTAGCATATTTAAATCTATAGCATATTCCGTAGAGGAAGTCTTAATATAAGAATCTCTGGCAATCTCATCCGGCACATCACAGATAAGCTCTGAGATTTCATTTATAAATCTTGTTCTCTCATCAGGATCCGTTAAATTATACCTGCTCTTAATTACCTCTGCCTGGAAAATAAAACCGTTCTTAGCCTTCTTTATTCTTTCCTCAAATGCCTCGCTTCCCTCTGCCTTTATAAATTCATCCGGGTCCTTATAAGGCTCTAAGTTAATAACCCTGGCAGAAAGTCCCTGATTTCTTAGAATAGGAATAGCTCTCATGGCAGCTCTTACACCTGCCTCATCGCTATCATAGGTAAGTAAAACCTCATTTACAAACCTTTTCATAATTTGAGCCTGTTCCTCTGTAAATGCAGTTCCAAGGGAAGCCACTGCAGAGTCAAAGCCCGCCTGATGTAGGGCGATTACATCCATATAGCCTTCGCATAAAATGTAATACTTCTTCCTACTTTTAAGTGCATAATTAAGACCAAAGAGATTTTTTCTCTTTAAAAATATCATATTTTCAGGAGAGTTTAGGTACTTAGGCTTTACATCCGACATAACTCGGCCACCAAAGCCAATTACATGATTTCTCCTATCCATTATTGGAAACATTACTCTGTTCCAAAATTTTTCATAGACTCCCTTTTCTTCGAATTTAAACAAACCACTTTCTTCAAGAAGCTTGTCATTATAGCCCTGCCCCTTTAAAAGAGAGTATAATTCACCTGAACTTTTACCTGAAAAGCCCAGACCAAAATGCCTTATGGTTTCGTCGCTTAGGCCTCTCTCCTTAAAATACTTATATCCGATACTTCCCTCTTCAGACTTAAGCTTTTTATAGTAAAATAGAGCTGCCTGCTTATTAATTTCCATAAGCTTTTCTTTTTCATCCTGTGAATGACTGGGGCCTTTTTTCCCTTTATTATCAATCGTTACACCTGCTCGTTCTGCAAGATATTCCATAGCCTCTATATAGGTCATCTTTTCATAATCCATAAGAAAGGTTATGACATTGCCGGATGCATTGCATCCAAAGCATTTATAAATCTGCAGGTTAGGATTCACACTAAAGGAAGGGGTCTTTTCATTGTGAAATGGACATAACCCCGTAAAGGTCGAGCCCGTTCTTTTAAGATTCACTGAACTTCCTATTATGTCCACAATATCAATTCTGTTAAGAATTTCTTCCTTTGTTTCCGGCGATATCCAAGCCATCTAAGAAGCTCACCTCCCCTCTTTATAACCGTAATATATACCGTTTCAACCATTCGCCAATATATGAATTACTCACATAAACTGGCATCTACTTATTATTTACAGAATTAAATTCCCTATTTCCTTTTTTTATTTTATTTTTTTTAATTTTTTTATTTTCTTGAGTTTTTATATGAATTTTTGATTTTCCTTTTGACAAAATATATCCTTAGAAACAGCCTAAAATGGCGCACTATCCCCTTTAGATTAATTTTAAAAAAATAAAGATATTATCTATGCTCATTTCCCGCAAGACCCCAGGCCTTTGGAATCATTAAATCCTTATAAATATTAACCAGATAAGTATCACTCATGCAGGCAATAAAATCACATACTGCACGATTCTTGCCTTCACTCTCCATAATTTCATGGAATTCATCAGGCATCTCATTTGGCTTTTCAGCATAGTAATTAAAAATGTGATCAATTATTATATCTACCTTTTTCTCTTCGCTCTTAGCTAAAGGATTACTATATACATTTTTAAACATATATTCCCTAAGCTTGAAAAAGGCTTCATGAATCTCCTTGGAAAGTCCTATTTCATAATCATTATTCTCAGCATTGGTAATCATATCATGCACAAGAGTATTAAGTCTTTCTCTCATGGAATTTCCTAAGACCTTTACAGAATCCTCAGGTAAATCCTCTTCTGTGAGAATACCCGCTCTTATGGCATCATCTATATCAGAATTAGTATATGCAATCTTATCAGAAAGCCTTACAATACGGCCCTCAGGTGTAGCAGGAGTAAGGTCAATCTCATGATTTAAGATTCCATCCTTAACCTCATAGGTAAGATTAAGACCTTTTCCATCCTTTTCTAATCTCTCTACTACTCTTACACTCTGCTCATTATGGCGAAATGGCTTTTCACCAAGTGAAACCATTATCTTACTTAAGGCTCTTTCCCCTGCATGACCAAATGGAGTATGTCCAAGGTCATGACCTAAGGCAATAGCCTCAGTTAAATCTTCATTTAATTTTAAGGCGCGGGCTATGGTTCTGGCATTCTGAGCCACCTCTAAGGTATGAGTAAGCCTGGTTCTATAATGATCACCAACAGGCTCAAGGAAAACCTGAGTTTTCTGCTTAAGTCTTCTAAAGGACTTTGAGTGAATAATTCTATCTCTATCCCTCTGAAAAACAGTTCTTATATCGCAGTCAGGCTCTCTTATCTCCCTACCCTTACTCATATCTGCAAATGTAGCGTGCTTACTTAAAATATCATGCTCTCTTTTTTCCTGTCTTTCTCTAATGGTAACTTTTTCTGCCATAAGCGCCTCCAATCCTTTATAATCTTATGGATTTTCTAATGCTAAGACTTAAAACTAAAGTCTAAAATACATAAACTACACTAACTCTCCTATATAATAAAAGCCCTTGCTTTCTATTATTTTAACATCCACAATATTACCTATAAGATTGTCACATCCTTCAAAATGAACCAGATAATTTTTATCCGTTCTTCCTGTAAGATATCCCGGAAGCTTATCATCCTTTTCTTCCACTAAGACCTTCTCTGTAAAGCCTACCTGATCCTTGGTATTCTCATCGCTTATACTTTGAACCAGCTTAAGAAGTCTGTCGAATCTGTCCTTAACCACAGAAGGCTCCACCTGATTCTCCATTACAGCAGCAGGAGTACCTGTTCTCTTAGAATACTGGAAGGTAAATACAGAATTAAATCTAACCTTCTCAATTACATCCATGGTCTCTAAAAAGTCTTCTTCAGTTTCTCCAGGAAAACCTACGATTATATCTGTTGAAAGACTTATGTCAGGAACAGCTTTTCTAAGCTTTTCTACAAGGTTTATAAAATCCTCCTTGGTATAATGCCTGTTCATTTTTTCAAGAAGTCTGCTTGAACCTGACTGCATGGCAAGATGAAGCTGCGGACAAACCTTGTCACAGTCCTTCATAGCCTCTATAAGCTCATCAGATAAATCCTTTGGATGGGAACTCATAAATCTTATACGTTCTATTCCATCTATATCATTTACCATCCTTAAAAGATCGGCAAAATTAATGTCCTCTTCAAGTCCCTTTCCGTAAGAATTAACATTCTGGCCAAGAAGCATAACCTCCTTAACCCCATCCTTTGCAAGAGTTTTTACTTCCTCGATTATATCCTTAGAAGCCCTGCTTCTCTCACGTCCTCTTACATAAGGAACTATACAGTAGCTACAGAAATTATTGCAGCCAAACATTATATTAACACCACTCTTAAATGGATATTTTCTATCCTTTGGAAGCTCCTCAACTATAGCCTCATAATCCTTCTTAACAGCCATAATCTGAGTTGCATTTTTATCCGGATCTATAAGCTTCATATAGAGAAGCTCTGCAAACATGTATATGTTAAATGTACCGAATACTATATCCACGTTATGGAAACTCTTTTTAATCTTCTCCCTAACGCCTTCCTCCTGCATCATACAGCCACATAAAACTGTAATCATATCAGGATTTTTTTCCTTATAATTCTTAAGTCTTCCAAGACGTCCGTATACCTTAAGATTAGCATTTTCTCTTACTGTACAGGTATTATAAAGCACAAGGTCTGCTCTTTCATCCTCTGTGAGTTCATAGCCGCAAACCTTTAAAATACCGCTAATTTTTTCGGAATCCCTGGCATTCATCTGACAGCCAAAGGTTACTACACATGCAGTGAGTCTCTTACCCTTTTCCTCACTCCTTTTATCCACGACTTCCTTTAACTTAGCCATAAAGAAATACTGTCTTTCAGGCTCATTTAAAGGCGCATCCTGCACAGAAGTATATTTTTTAATTTCATTTAAAATCTCGGTATTATCGTACATCTATTCTCTCCGTTTTTATAATTTCTTTTTATTAGAACTTCTTCCATGCCTTAGGCACAAAGAGCATAAGTATTGGGAAAAGCTCAAGTCTTCCAGCTAACATATCAAAGATAAGTACAAGCTTGGAAAGCCATGAATAAGAAGAAAAGTTTCCTGTAGCACCAACCTCTCCAAGTCCCGGACCGATATTATTAATGGTTGCGGCGACTGCTGTAAAGTTGGTGGTAAAATCCTTTCCATCCAGTGATATTAAAAGGAAGGAGGTTACATAGATAAAGAGATAAGCCATAACAAATACATTTATGGACCTTATAACTTCATGCTCCACTATCTTCTTTTCAAATCTTATTTTTTCAATATTTTTGGAATAAAGGAAATGTCTGATTTCCTTCTTAACTGTCTTAAACATTATCATGATTCTGGACACCTTCATACCACCACCGGTACTGCCGGCGCAGGCACCCACAAACATAATACATACTAAAAGAGTTCTGGCAATCTGCGGCCATTTGTCAAAGTCTGCCGTTCCAAAACCTGTAGTGGTTATAATGGAAGCTACTGTGAAAAATGAATCTCTTAGGGCATAAACCGGATCTTTATCCTTAAAGATAAGAGAAAGGGTTATAATAGCAACGGAACCCAGAACTATGGTAAAATATCCTCTAACCTCTTCCGAAGAAAGAGCATCTGAAATCTTACCTCTAAGTATTAAGAAATAAACATTAAAATTCACACCAAAAGCAAGTATAAATACAGCTATAATCATCTGCTGCAGTGAAGAATAAGAACCACAGCTGTCATTTCTTACACCAAATCCACCTGTTCCCGCTGAACCAAATGCTATGGTAACAGCATCAAATACAGGCATTCTCGCGATTATTAATAAAACAATCTGAAGAACTGTCATAACAATATAGATGAAATAAAGCATCTTTGCTGTAGACTGAACCTTAGGCACCAACTTACCAACCTTAGGGCCCGGGCTCTCTGCCTTCATAAGATTCATCTGATAACCACCTGTCATAGGAAGAAGTGCAAGCATGAATACAAGAATACCCATGCCTCCTATCCAGTGTGTAAAGCTTCTCCAGAAAAGTAAGCATTTAGGCATATCCTCCACACTTTGAAGAATACTTGATCCTGTGGTGGTAAAACCTGAAACAGTTTCAAATAAAGCATCTATATAGTTTGGAATGGCTCCACTTATAAAAAATGGAAGCGCCCCGAAAAGTCCCAGTGTTATCCAGCTAAGGGCAACAGCTATGAGACTGTCCTTGGTATATATATTTGTTCTGGTGGGCTTTTTATTAAAGCATAAAAAGCCTATAAGTAAACATATAGCGCAGGAAATAAGAAGGGATAAACCTTCTCTTTCACGATATATAACTGCCACAATACAGGGAAGAACCATAAGCATTCCACATATTATAAGCACTGCACCTAGAATAAACCTGATATATTTATAATTCATAAAATAAAAACCTCTTCATTGTCTGCCTAAACCATATTATTTCAGAATATCATCAATCTTATTAAGGCCTCTGTTAGTAGTAAATATAATAACACTATCATTAACCTCTATGGAATCACTTCCAAATGGAATAAAGCTCTCCTCTCCTCTTAAAATAAAGCAAATAAGCAGATTGTCCTTAAGCTTCAAATCCCTGATCTTAACACCAACAACATCAGAAATCTCATTTACTGAAAATTCCAAAGCCTCAACCCTTCCATTAATGAGCTTATATAATCTTTCGATATTATTGCTCTCCAGGGAATTATTCATAGCTCTGGCATGTTTTAATATATAGTTAGCCGCTGTAATGGTAGGAGTAATTATACTTCCTGTTTCCATTTCACTTGCCATGGCTTCTACGGAAAGCCTGTTAACCTTGGATATAACCTTAGCCTTGGAATTCTTCTTAGCATAAAGACTTAAGAATACATTTTCCTCATCTATATTGGTAAGGGTAACAAAGCTCTCTGCATGCTCAAGGCCCTCTTCCATAAGCTGATCAAAGTCAGATGCATCAGCATTAACTATAACAGCCTCCGGAATGTGCTCGCAAAGATACTCACAGCGGTCTCTGTCTTTCTCGATTATACGGACCGGAATGCCATATTCTGTAAGGAATTTAGTAAGATAAAGTGATATGGCACCACCACCTACTATAAGGCAATTCTTAACCTGACGGCTTTCATGTCCTATCTTCTTAAAGAATTTTTGTGTGTCCTGAGGAGAAGCCATAAAATAAACTATATCTCCTTCTTCAATGACACTGCTACCATTTACGATGATGACCTCATCACCTCTTTTGACAGCACAAATCATAACTATAACTTTAATCTGAGCATGAACCTCTCCAACACTCATGCCACATATTCTCTGATCCTTTGTAACCTTAAAGGATAAAAGCTCTGTATTACCCTTTGAAAAGGTCTCTACCTTTATGGCAGAAGGAAAACGAAGTATCTTGGATATCTCATGAGCAGATTCATACTCAGGATTTATAATCATAGATATTCCAAGTCTTTCCTTAAATAACTCCATCTGTCTCAAATACAGTGGATTTCTAACTCTCGCAAGAGTTGTGCAATTTTTATTTTGTGTAGCTAAAACGCAACAAAGCAGGTTTAATTCATCCTCCCCTGTTACTGCAATAAATAAGTCTGTGTCGTCTATTCCTGCCTCACTAAGAACAGAATAATCAGCACCATTACCAACTATTCCCATTATGTCATAAGCACCTGTTACCTCAGCTACCTTATCACTGTCTGTATCCACTATTGTAACATCATGGTCCTCTTCTCTTAAAAGCCTTGCGACGTAACTGCCTATTTTTCCGCCACCAACAATTATTGTATTCATTTAGCCTCCATATAGCACTATAAGGACCACACACTATCTAAACCCTTTCAGATAGTGCATGATCCTTAAAAAATGCTTATAAATGCGTAACCTTACGGTTATTATTTCTTTTTAATCTTTACTGTTTTAACCTTATAACCATAGGCTGTAGCTGCACCGGTTTCATTACTATTTGAAATAAGTAAAAATGCTGCTTTCTTACCAGCTAAAGTAACACTCTTACCCTTAAGCTCATTACCTAAATACTCTGTAGCTATACCATTCTGGTTAATTATATACAATGAATCACGATGGTATACATCGCTCTTATCTAAGCTTGTCTTCTTATCAAACTTAAATACTAACTTCTTAGCCTTCTTCTTGGTTGTCTTATAACCTGCTACTGTATAAATTGTATCAGATGTAGACTTAGCGTATTTATGCTTAGACTGAGGTTTTGTCTTCTTATATGTTGGATTTACAATATATAATACATCAGAAGTCTCTCCATCCTCTCCATCTAAAACATATCCATTATCATCAATGGCTGCAAGTGATCCATCACTCTTGTTGTAAATAGTCATTACACACATAAATGAAGTTTGAGCAACAGCAGCTGAGCCCTGATTAAGTAAAGCCTTCTTAAACTTAGGAATAACTATATAAGCGCTCTTTGCATTTCCATTAAACTTCTTATACTTATTCTTAACCTTCTTATAGGTTGTAGCAGTTACATAATCTCCTGTGTTAGGATCCACAACATACCATTTATACTTAACTGTATAAAGCTTGCTTGAAGGAACCTTAACTGTTGCAGTTGCCTTAACCTTAGAATTAGGAAGTGTTGCTCCGGTCTGTGATTTAACGGCAATAACTCCTACTGTCTTAGCACGTTCAAGTTCAAAATCAACTGATGCACTTTCATATCCATTATCAACTTTAAGAGTATAATCACCAAAAGAACTCTCTGTTATATTTTTAACTGTGAGATTCTTAGTATTTATTCCTGAATAATTAGTAGTATCAGTAATAAGCTTACCATCATAGTACCACTTATAAGTTGGTGTATAACCCTTATTAAATGATACGTTAGCCTTTAATGTAGCACTCTTACCAAGATTAGCAGAATATACTCTCTTTACAGGAGAAACCTTAAGTCCTGTGTCTGCAAAAACATAATATACAACTACATATTTATCAAATGCATTTGAAACTACACAAGCATAATAACCAACCTTATCTTTTGTTAAAGCTGATATCTTATAAGACTTAGATTCAGCTCCAGGAATAACATATTCTCTAAGACCTGAATAATAGGTAGCAAGTAATGCATTAGGATAATCATCACTATCATAGATGCACCTATCACCTGTATAATACCACTGATAAGTCTCAGGATATTCTGAATCTGTAGCAGTTACAGATACATTGAGAGTAACCGCCTTATTGGCAGTACCCTGAACTGATTTAACCTGTACATAATCATTGTATGGACTATTAGTCTCTACAGAAAGCTTGGTTGTATAATTTAGATAGAAGAAATACTCATCTTTTTCAATATTATCTTTTCCTGTAGTCATATACTCATCTTCAGTAACTGTATCAACTACCATGACACTATAATCAGTATAATCAGAAAGTGTTGTACTTTCTATAGTATAGCTTGAACCGGTTGCTCCTGCTATAGCTACACCATCATAATACCACTGATATCTTAATGCATGACCAAGATTACTTGTAGCAGTTACACTAAATGTAGCCTTGCCACCAAGCTTAACTGTTTGTGTTGTAGCAACATTAGGTTTTATTGTAATTCTAGGTGTTGTCTCATCTGGTTCATTAATATAAAAGTTTAAACTTGAACCAACCTGTTGATTTTCATTATATGCTACTAAAATATATCTTCCATACTTAGAAGAATCTATACCTGAAACAGTATATGAAAGAGCATTTGGTGAATCACTTAATAGAACATAATCACTATTGGAAACATTATCATAACTATCATAATCTGAATCAAAGAACCACTTATACTCTAATGTGAGATTCTCTGGATTCTCAACTGAAGCCTTAAATGTAGCACTTCCACCTTCTGCTATAGTAAATGAGGTATCACTTTCAGCACTAAATTTTACTTTTGAATACTTTAATACTAAAAATTCTATACTATCTTCATCACCTGTAGTAACATCTGTAACATTACACTCATAATAACCATATGCATCTTTATCAAGAGAATCTATAGTATATGTAGGTGAGTTATCTTTACTAATAATCTGTCCGGCATAAGACCATTCATAAATAAGTTCATGGCTACTGGTATCTCCCATAGCCTGTACTTTAAATGAAACCTTATCTCCCGGTGAAGCATAGTTATAATAATTTGAAGCTCTTATAACGTTAAAATCATCAGTGTAAACATAAAATTGAAATACTGTTTCATCAATTCCATTTGATACTGTACAATAATAATGAGTATAATCAAACTCATCCTTAACTGTTATATTCTGAGTATTAGTTGTACTACTAAGTTCCTCATATAAACCACTCTGAGAATTCTTTTTATACCAGAGATATGAAACCGGATACTTTTCGTCTACCTTTACCTCTACTTTAAGGTCTATACTCTGACCAATGGAAGCTTTAACATAATTACTTTCAGGAGTAATGCCATAAATCATAGCATTATCTATGTCCGCGCTGTTTAACTCAAATCTCTGAACAGAATAGTTTTTACCGTCGCATATAACAACATAATATTCATGGAAATCCTCTACTTTAATAGAATCAATAGTATAAGACCATTCTGTGGTTCCAGTAGTATTTTTCTGAAGTTCGGCAATCTCATTATCGTCTTCATCTTTATACATAAAATCTGTTATAGTTCCGTTTTCATCTATAGTTTCAGAAAGTCTACCATCGATGTAATCATCCGCATTATACCATTTGGCTATTATATTCTTTCCTGAATTAGAATATCCATAAGCAGTAAAGGTTGCACTATCACCTACACTCTTATTAATAGTATTCTCTTTGTAATATGTATAGAAATTATACTCATCAGTAAAAGATATAGTAAAATTGACAGATGATGTAACACGACCATATGAAATATAGGTTTCATTACCATTTTTATCTAAAACAGCTGATGAATACTGCGCATCACACTCACCTAAAGCAGGATCATACTTAGGATTTCCCTTTTCTCCCTTTGGAACTAAGTACATTACAGCATAATAGGTTGTAGTTTTATTTCCTTCATCTATCATATCTTCTTTAACTGCCTTAATAGTAAGTGTACCATCGTTAACAATATAATCATCTGTTATTGTTAAAGGAGCAAATCCGACTGTACCATTATCATCAACTGCTGTTTTGTACCATCTATAGGAAATATCATATAAATCTGTATTATATTCTACTTTTCCTACATCAAAAGTAACACTATCACCAACTTTAACACACTTTTCCTCTTTTTCAGTCTTGTATGTTATTACTTTAAAACTATTCTCTTTATGAGCATAATAAGTAAGAGTGTATGAATCTATTGCCACACCGTTATAAGAAACCTCTATACTACATTTAAATGGATTACTATTATCTATATCATATGCATTATTAGGCTCATCCTCAGTTACAACAGTATCATAATCTTTATCCTCATATACTGTTAAAGAATCTCCAGTCTCACCATCTAATAAATTCTCTACTGACTCACCTGAAGAATCTTTTCTGCCAGTTATATAAGACCAGCTATACTTAAATGTATATCCACTCTTTGCAAGCTTTGGTGCATAGAATCTTAACTTACCATCTTTAAATGTATTATAACTATAATTACTTTCTATGGTTTGATTTCTTGAATCCATAAGATAATAAAAGTTTAAAGAAGAATCATCAGTTGAAAATGGTAATAACTTTTCAACAGTAATATATTCTGTTGTACTAGTATCTCCATATGTAATTTCAGCCTTTATAACTGCTTCATCATCATCATCAAAATCAGCAGCAAGTAAAGTATAGGAAAGAACCGCACTATCTCCTGCTATTGGCTGATAGATATAATTTCCGCTCTCCTCGTCCTCTACCGGCTTTCCATTAGTTCCAACAGCTCTCTTAGACCATTTTACAGAGATACCATCTCCTGTTGAAATGATTTTAGATTGATTTTCTCCATCCACAATTCTAACAGGTATGGTAAGTGTCTCTCCAACACTTCCTGATGCATCCCTCGGACAGGAAATATAAGCAGTACGATCTCCGTCCTCGTTGTAAATAGCTGTGTAGGAATACTCTACATTTACCCCCGCCTGTTTCTTAAGTGAATCAGCTTTAGATGCAGCAGTTGTAGCTTTAGGTGCAACATTTACGCCCGTTACAACCATTGCAACTGCAAGCATGGAGCTAATACACTTTTTGAATAATTTTGTTTTCATAAATTACCTCCTTAATATTTTAAAAGCACGTGGCTTTAATATTTAATAATTTGTAATTAATTTCAGGCTACCATTGTATAGTGTTTTGCTTTATATAGTTATAAGTAAGTTATTACTTAATAGTTCCAAATCTCTTAAGAGGTGAAATTCTAAATATAGCTCTACCTGCTATATCGCTTTTCTTAACAGGTCCCACGGCATTATATCTGCTGTCCTGACTAACCGTTCTGTTATCCCCCAAAACAAAGAACTCATCCTTTTTAAGCTTTAATGGTTTTTCTGCTATACCCTCAGTATCTATCGGATCCTTACCATAATTTTCCTCAAGCTTTTTGCCATCGATATATATGTCAGAACCTTTAATCTGAACTGTTTCCCCTGGAAGACCTATAATTCTCTTAATATAATACTTCTTTCTGTCTCCCTTTGGATAGAATACAACAACATCAAATCTCTTAGGATTAGTAAAATGTACAGAAACCTTTTCTACTAAAAGATTGTCCTTATCATGATAATTATCAAGCATGGATGGACCATCAACTATAGTTCTCTGAAGCACATATTTAGGAACATAATTAACACAAAGGAAAATAATAAGAGCATATATTGCAATCTCAATAATAAAGGAATAAGGAGATTCCTTTTTTTCATCCTTTTTACTCTTAACTTCTATTTCATCACTGTCATCATCTAAGTTTTCCAAATCTACTTCAGAAGCTTCCTCACTCTCATCAGTATCAGAATCCTCTGTAGATGCCTCTGTATCGTCTGTATCATTTTCAATTTCATTTAAGGCTTCCTCTTCGGAAGTATCTTCAATGACTATTTCTTCGTCATTTTTCATACTTTAAGCATCTCCCTCTTCTGTACTGTCTAAAGTTTCATCCACAGCTTCACCATCTGCTTGTGCGTCCTCTTTAGCCTTCATCTCATACTCTCTTCTAAGAGCTTCAACTCTGTCCTTCTCGATTAATTCCTGCTCATACTTCTCGTAATCCTCATTACTAAGCACCTTAATCTTAGCATTGTAAAGCTCATCAACAGCTATACTAAGTGGCTTAGGACAATCTGAATCATATAAGGTCTCAGCACCTTCTACTATCTGTCTTGCTCTCTTAGCTGTAGCAAGTACTATAGAGTAACGGCTGTTTACGATAGGTGTATCGCCCTCTTCAACCTCGCTGTTAACCTTTTTCATAAGATCTGAATATGATGGATGTAACATAGTTTAAAAACCTCTTTTCTTTTAATTCTTTAATAATTTTTAAAATCTTTTTTTATAAAATCAACTAAATCCTTATTATTGCTGACTTTAAGTCTTAGTGAGGATATAAGGGAATGAATCTCCTCTACACACTGTTCTAAGCCGTCATTAATAACGATGTAGTCGTATTTATCAATGTATTCTGTCTCCTCAACTGCTCTACTTAATCTGTCATTGATTACATCCATAGAATCAGTACCACGTTTAATAAGTCTGTGTTTCAATGTATTGTAATCCGGAGGAGTGACAAATATAAGGCATGTATCAGGTAGCATCTCCTTAACCTTAAGTGCTCCCTGCATCTCAATCTCCAAAATGCAGTTTTTACCCTTAGAAAGCTCACCAAGTACGTAGTCCTTAGGAGTACCATAATAATTACCTACATACTCTGCATATTCTATAAGCTCATCTCTGGCAATCATTTCTTCAAACTCTTCTCTGGTTTTAAAGAAATAATCTTTTCCATCTACATCCCCTTCTCTTGGCTGTCTGGTAGTGGCAGATACTGAGATGCTATAGCCCTCTTTTTTAAGTAATTCCTTTACCACTGTACCCTTACCTGCTCCAGAGAAACCGGATATAATAACTAGAATACCATTTTGCATAAACATTCTCCTTAAAAAATGTATTAAATCACACGCTTATTAAAATTATAAAGCACCACCTATGTAAAAGTCAAGAAAAATCCAATCAAACGCCCTATTCATCGGCATTTCACTATTTTAAAATATCATCCTTACTTCCACTTTTTATCTTCTTTTCAAACTCTTTTTTCTTCTCATGTTCCCTTAACACCTCATTTGAAAACATAATGGTGGAAAGGTTTATTTTATGCTCCTCTTCTTCTCTTAATTCTTTATATCTAAGCTCCTCAGGAGTATATTTTATATAGGTGTTTTTACCTTCCTCATCCACCTCTATTCGTTTTAGATTATAGTACCGCTTATGCCGCTTATCCAAGGATTTACGCACAAGTCTGTAATCAATATAATCGTTAAATATAGTATAGAAAACAGCAAATAAAGGTACACCTATAATCATTCCGATTATTCCAAAAAGGCCGCCAAATAAAAGAATGGCAAAAAGTACCCAAAATGCTGAGAGTCCCGTAGAATTACCGATTAGAGCAGGGCCTATAATATTACCATCAATCTGCTTCATAATAACTATGAATATAAGCAGGGATAAGCATTTTACAGGACTAATAATAAGTACCAGAAGTAAACTAGGTATAGCACCTATATACTGACCAAATATAGGAATCATATTAGTTACACCCATTATAAGACTTATAAGCATGGCGTAAGGTGTATGAGTTATACTTGTATATATAAGGCAAACTATTCCTAAGAAAAATGAATCTATAATCTTACCTGTTAAAAATCCTCCGAACATTTCATTGGTAAGTCTTGAATAGTGAAGAATTATCTCAGCCTGTCTCTTGTTAAAAAGACCATAGAGGTTCTTCTTGGCACTTGCTGAAAACTTCTCAGTAGAAGCAAGAATATAGATAGTTACGATAAAACCGATTATCATATTTAAAAGTATGGAAAAGACGCTAATAACACCATTTGCGAGCTTTGTGGCATACGAATTTACATTGTTAACAAGATTATTCTGTAACCATGGAACGAAGGTCTCCCTTACAGACTTATCCATGGAATCAACTGCACCTAAGAGAAACTCTTTAACCTGATCAGATAAATGCTTAGAATCATTAACCCATGCATACATATTCTTATAATACTCCGATGCCTTCTCAGGAAGCACAGTTACAAGGTTCATAACACTCTTTACTATAGATGGGAAAACAGCCTGGAAAAATGCAATAACTATTAATACCAGGATAATCATAGTAACAGTAATGCTTGAATATCTGACAAAGTTTCTGGCTCTTTTACCCAGTCTCTCTCTTTTTCTTATTTTTTTATAAAGATACGTAAACCATATTTCAAATCTTTTCTTTAAAGGATTGAGAATATAAGCTAAGCAGACACCTATAATAACAGGTCTTAAGTATCCTGCAAAAAGCTTTAAGGTACGCATAATATTATCAAAATTAATAAGTATGGTTCCTACAACTATAGTGAAAACAACTATTATAAGCAGTCCATACCAGTTTCCAAAGAGATTTTTCACTCTCTCCTTTGTATTACTTCGTATAAAATTATCTTTATCATTTTTATCAAATTGCATATTAAACCCTCTTTAAGCGGATATTATAAATGTTAAAAAACTGACCTTTATAGTGGTTTTCCAACAATAAAGGTCAGTCGCAACATTTAAAGATTATAAATTAAGCCTCAGCTTTTGCTTTTTTAATTTCCTCTGTAAGGCTTGGGATGATTTTATTTAAATCACCAACGATACCATAATCAGCTACATCAAATATAGGAGCGTCCTCATCCTTGTTAATAGCGATGATTAAATCAGACTCTTCCATACCTGCAACGTGCTGAATAGCACCTGAGATACCGATTGCAAAGTAAACGTTAGGTCTAACGGTCTTTCCTGTCTGACCTACCTGATAATCCTTATCAAGCCAACCATTATCTACTACTGCACGAGAACAGCTTACCTGTCCTCCGATAGCCTCAGCCATATCCTCTAAAAGCTTGAAGTTTTCTTTACTTCCAACTCCACGACCACCTGATACTAAGATCTTAGCAGCCTGGATATCTACAGTATTCTTAATCTCCTTAACTACATCGAGAACCTCTACATAGCAGTTGTTTGGAGTAATATCTGCATTAAACTCAATAACCTCAGCCTTTCTACCAGCCTCTGGCTTAAGCTTCTCAAATACGCCCGGACGTACTGTAGCCATCTGTGGACGATGCTCTGGACAAGCGATAGTAGCAATTGTGTTACCACCGAATGCAGGACGAGTCATAAGAAGCTGATTGTGCTTCTGCTCTTTTCCTGGAATTGGATTAATAGGGAAATCAGCAATATCAAGCTGTGTACAGTCTGCTGTAAGACCTGTAGCAACTCTAGCTGACACTCTAGGTCCAAGATCACGACCAATAGCTGTAGCTCCAACTAAAACAATCTCAGGCTTGAACTCGTTAATCGCACCTGCAAGCGCCTGTGTATAAGGCTCTGTACGATAAACCTCAAGCTCAGGATTATCAACAACGATAACTTTATCTGCACCATACTCACCAAGAGTATCGCTAAGTCCCTTAATACCTGATCCGATAACAATAGCTGTTACATCTGTACCAAGGGCGCTGGCAAGTTCTTTACCCTTACCGATTAATTCTAATGATATGCCGCTGATCTCACCATCGACCTGCTGCGCATACACTAATACACCTTTGTAATCTTCTAAAGCCATATTATTCACCATTTTTCCTTTATATTTTTTCTTAAGTTTATTTATTAAATGATATGTTTCTCTTTAAGCTTTCCAGCAATGTAATTAACTGCCTCTGTAGGATCAAGATCTGTAACCTTTTCACCGGTACCCTTTCTTACCTTATCAGAAGCCTTTGCTATCTGTGTAGGAGAACCTTTAAGTCCAAGGTTGCTATCATCAACATCCTTAAGATCTGCTCTTCCCCAAACAGTAATCTTTGTCTTTTCCTCATCAAAAGCATCAAAGATTCCACCTGGAGTCATATAACGTGGCTCATTCAATTCTGAAAGAGCTGTTACAAGACATGGCATCTTAGCTTTTATAACATGATATCTGTCTTCATACTGACGCTCTACAACTACACTGTCTCCTTCTACCTTAATTGCCTGAGCATAAGATACTGTAGGAAGACCAAGGTGCTCAGCAATCTGAGGACCAACCTGAGCTGTATCTCCGTCAATAGCCTGACGACCTGTAATGATTAAATCATAATCAATGTTTCTAAGAGCTCCTGCTATAGTAGTAGAAGTAGCCCATGTATCAGCTCCACCTAAAACTCTATCGGTAACAAGAATTCCTTCGTCAGCTCCCATAGCGATTGCTTCACGAAGAACTTCCTCAGCCTTTGGAAGTCCCATAGTAAGAACTGTAACCTTAGCGCCTGTTTCATCTTTTATTCTAAGTGCTGCTTCAAGACCTGCCCTGTCATCAGGGTTCATGATTGTAAGCATAGCAGCTCTGTTAAGTGTACCATCAGGGTTGAATACTACGCCTCCCTTTGTATCAGGTACCTGCTTTATACATACTACGATATTCACTAGTCTACACTCCTTTTTTAATTAATTTAAGATGTTTGCAGAAATAACCATACGCTGAACTTCTGAAGTTCCTTCGTAGATTTCTGTAATCTTAGCATCACGCATCATGCGCTCAACATCATATTCTCTTGTATATCCATATCCACCATGAAGCTGAACAGCCTTAGTTGTTACATCCATAGCAACCTCTGCTGCTGCAAGTTTAGCCATAGCAGCCTCTACTGAATATGTCTTCTGTGTAGCCTTTGCAACTGCTGCCTTGTAAACAAGCATCTTAGCAGCTTCAACCTTAGTTGCCATATTAGCTAACTGGAACTGAGTATTCTGAAATGCTGAAATAGATCTGCCGAACTGCTTTCTCTCCTTAGTAAAGTCGATAGCTCTCTGAAGAGCACCCTCAGCAAGACCAAGTGCCTGTGAAGCGATACCGATACGACCACCATCCAGTGTATGCATAGCCATACCAAATCCCTTACCACGAACACCAAGAAGGTTTTCCTGTGGAATACGGCAATCTTCAAATATAAGTTCATATGTTGATGAACCTCTGATACCCATCTTCTTCTCCTTTGTACCAAATGAGAATCCTGGAGTACCCTTTTCAACGATGAAGCAAGAGAATCTCTTCTGCTTTCTTCCTCTCTTATCCTCAACGATATCAGTTACAGCGATAATAATATATACATCTGCTTCCTTACCGTTAGTGATGAAGCACTTAGAACCATTGAGAACCCACTCACCTGTAGCCTCATCAAGTACAGCCTTTGTCTGAGCACCCTGAGCATCAGTACCAGCACCTGGTTCTGTAAGACCGAAAGCACCAAGCTTCTCGCCCTTTGCTAAAGGTACAACATATTTCTGCTTCTGCTCTTCTGTACCATAAGTCATAATAGGATCGATACAAAGTGAAGTATGAGCTGAAAGAATAACAGCTGTAGTACCACACTCTTTAGCAAGCTCCTCTACTGCCATAACATATGTAAGAGGATCACAACCCTGTCCGCCATACTCCTTTGGTACAGGAATTCCCATAAATCCAGCCTTTACCATTTTATCAACTGTATCGCGTGGGAATATTTCTGTTTCGTCAACTTCCTGAGCTCTTGGCCTTACTTCATTAACAGCGAAATCCTGAAAAAGTTTTCTGGCCATCTCATGTTTTTTATCTAATGTAAAATCCATGATATCAATATACCACCTTTCGAAATATTTATATAAATTATATTAGATTATTTTGAGTAGTCATAGAAACCACAGCCTGTTTTTCTTCCAAGCTTACCAGCACGAACCATCTTACGAAGAAGTGGACATGCACGATACTTAGAATCACTGAACTCATCATAGAGAACATCCATGATTGCAAGGCAGATATCAAGACCGATGAAATCACCAAGCTCTAAAGGTCCCATTGGATGGTTACATCCAAGCTTCATAGAAGTATCGATATCTTCAACTGAAGCAACACCTTCCATAACCTCATAGCAAGCCTCATTAATCATAGTAATGAGAAGTCTGTTTACTGCGAAACCTGCAGCTTCGTTAATCTGAACTGGAGTCTTACCGATTTCCTTAGAAATAGCGATAATCTTATCGTTCATCTCATCTGTTGTGTTACCACCGCGAATAACCTCAATAAGCTTCATTCTGTCAGCTGGGTTGAAGAAATGCATACCGATAACTGGTCTGTCAAGTCCCTTACCAATCTCTGTAACTGAAAGAGATGATGTATTTGTAGCGAAAATACAATCAGCCTTAACAATATCCTGAAGCTCTTTAAATGTCTGCTGCTTAATCTCCATAACCTCGAGAGCAGCCTCAACTACTAAATCACAATCTGTACAAATTTCCTTTGTACCAGTTTTAATCTTTGCAAGAATAGCATCAGCCTTTGCCTGATCAATCTTCTCTTTCTTTACTAAGAATGTAAGATTTTTCTCAATCTTAGCCTTACCATTAGCTGCAAACTCTTCATTAATATCGCAAAGACAAACTTCATATCCGTCTGTCATAGCGAATGCCTGTGCAATACCTGAACCCATTGTTCCGGCACCAATTACACCTACTACCATTATAGTATCCTCCTTAGAAAATTATTTATTTATTCTTGAATGGCTCCTTAACCTTTTCCTTATTCTTATCAAGGAAGAATTCCATTCCATATCTCTGATCCTCTGTCTCAAAGCAATCACCGAAAAGCTTCTCTTCGATAGCTACAGCACTTGCAATATCAACATCGATACCCTCATTAATAGCCTTCTTACAGTTTCTAACTGCAATTGGAGCATTCTTAGCGATGCCAGCTGCAATCTTCTTAACTGTAGGAAGAAGCTCTTCCTGAGCTACTACCTGATTTACAAGACCGATTCTTAAAGCCTCATCAGACTTAATGTTTCTAGCTCCGTAAATCATCTGCTTAGCCATACCTGTGCCTACTGCACGAGCAAGTCTCTGTGTTCCACCAAAACCAGGTGTGATACCAAGACCAACCTCAGGCTGACCAAATATAGCGTTCTCAGCAGCGATTCTGAAATCACATGAAAGACTGATCTCACATCCACCACCAAGTGCAAATCCATTAACAGCTGCAATTACAGGAATTGGGAAGCTTTCAATCTTTAAGAAAAGGTCATTACCCTTCTTACCAAATGCTTCTCCCTCTGCCTTAGAAAGAGTACTCATCTCCCCTATATCAGCACCTGCAACAAATGACTTCTCGCCTGCACCTGTAAGGATTAAACATCTAACTTCATCTAAATTAACACTGTCGAATGCTTCATTTAACTCATCAAGAACCTGTGAATTAAGTGCATTAAGCGCCTTTGGACGATTAATGGTTACAACACCAACAGCACCTTCTACTTCATATGTTACAAATTCCATGGTTTCCTCCATATGTTTTTATGCTTTTTATTCTTTAATTTTATATTTCAAATAAATGCTTAAAAGCTATCTAATTAGTACTTCTCAACAGCAGTAGCACAACCCATACCACCACCGATACAAAGTGTAGCAAGACCTGTCTTAACAGAATCTCTCTTCTGCATCTCATGAAGAAGAGTAACTAAGATACGGCAACCTGAAGCTCCTACTGGATGTCCGAGAGCAATAGCACCACCGTTAACGTTAACCTTACTCATATCAAACTTAAGGTCCTTAGCAACTGCAACTGACTGAGCTGCGAAAGCCTCATTAGCCTCGATAAGATCAAAGCTGTCTACTGTAAGTCCCTTCTTCTCGCAGAGCTTATTAACTGCTGCAACAGGACCAAGTCCCATAACCTCAGGTCTAACTCCGCCAAGAGCTCCGCCTACCCATGTAGCCATAGGCTTAACACCAAGCTCCTTAGCCTTCTCTTCACTCATAACAACGATTGCTGCAGCACCATCATTAATACCTGATGCGTTACCAGCTGTTACAAGTCCGCCTTCCTTACCTGAACAACATCTAAGCTTAGAAAGGCTCTCCTCTGTAGTACCAGCACGAGGTCCCTCGTCTGTATCAACTACGATTGTCTGCTTTCTTGACTTAACCTCTACAGGAACGATCTCATCCTTGAACTTTCCTTCAGCCATAGCCTTCTCACACTTCTGCTGTGAAGCAGCTGAGAATGCATCAAGCTCCTCACGTGTAAGACCATACTCATCACAGATATTCTCTGCTGTAATCATCATATGATACTGATTAAATGCATCTGTTAACGCATCATTTACCATAGTATCAACAATCTTACCATCATTCATACGATATCCAAAACGTGCACTAGGGAGTGCGTATGGTGCCATAGACATGTTCTCGCAACCACCTGCAACAACTATATCAGCTTCACCTGACTCAACAAGACGAGCTGCAGTATTAACAGCCTCAAGACCAGAACCGCAAACTACGTTAAGTGTAACTGCTGGTGTTTCAATTGGAAGTCCTGCATTAATAGATACCTGACGAGCAACATTCTGTCCCTGTCCTGCCTGGATTACACATCCAAAATAAAGCATATCAACCTTATCTGCAGGTACTCCTGCTCTTGATAAAGCTTCCTTTACTACGATTTCTCCTAATTTTGATGCTGGTGTTGTGCTAAGAGCACCACCCATTTTGCCGATTGCAGTACGACAAGCGCCTGCTAAAACAACTTTTGCCATTTAAAAAATCCTCCTTATAGTTTTTAAAATTGCACCTTGGATATTATATGAATTAAAATGCAATATTTTTTACAAATGCGGCCTAAGCCACTATATATAATAAAACAAATTGCAAAATAATTCAAGGAATTTAACACAAAATTATCACATTTAAAGATCTCTCTGAAGCGCCCATTTTACCGCCTTTACAAGGCTTTTTAGGACATTTTTTGAATTTGTTTTACTATCATTTAATTGTTTTTTTACTATTTTACTCCGTGAGTCAGAGTAATTTTTAAGTATTTTTTAAGTTTCTCATATGCTCATGAATCCTATCTGCAACTGACTTAGATTTAGAGTACTTCTTAGAGTAATCCATGAGATATTCTCCTCTTCAAGGCTCATACCCCTCCATATCAGGGAAAAACTCAGTCATATATGGAAGCTCTGTCACCCATTTGCAGAAGGTATGCCACTCTTTAAGCTTATGATTACATCTTGCCCCAAACATAGCAACTGCATTCTCGTATGAAAATGTACAGGTTCTCATCTGATTATAGCCCTCAGGAAGAAGCTGAATCATACTATACCAAAGAGCCTTATCCTTAGTTTCTACATACTTAAGCCTTATAACCTCAAGCTCATCAACTATTTTCTTAAGAAGAGCCTCACCCTCCTCGGTAAGGTGATCATGACTGAAATCATCCATTTCAAAAGGTTTACTGTGAATCTTATGCATGGTACTTGTGGAGTTAGCCACAGTTCCCACCTTATAGGTGTCATACTCCTTCCACCAGTAAATCGGTGCTGTTATATCCACAGAAATAAATATCTGTCTTATGAATTTCCTATGGTCATTACCAGCCTTACAAAGTCTCTTGGCAAGATCCAAATCATTAGGACCAAAGACAAAGTTACCCTTTTCATCAAATGAACTATCCATGCGATTCCAGCTGTTCATAGGATTTCTCGCACCTCTAATAGCATTTTCAAAATTCACAACTGAAGTTCTCTCTAATGTTATCATGTGGTATTTCCTTTCTTTTATTTATTACATTTTAGATTAAAAGCTTTCGTAAAACTTATTAAATCCATTTTCCTAAACCCTTATTATCAGTTACTCTTCAAACTCTACATCTACGTAGAAGCCTCTTTCGTTCTCTTCTACCTGCTTTACAATTCCCTCTGTTGACTTTATTCTCTCATTAACCTTATAGCAGCCAGACATGGCAACTGAGGGATAAATAATATAGGTATAGTTAAGAGCTGTTTTCTTCTCACTAATCTGAACCTTATCTCCTGCCTTCACAAGATTAGGTCGCTCCATTTTAAATCTTTCTACTCTCAAGGTTTTCCCTCCTTAAAATCAGGTCTTCTTCACAAATTCTGTATGACATTTTGGACAGGTAATAAGAATCTTCCCCTTGCCCTTAGGAACTCTTACCTTCACGCCGCACCCCGGACATTTATAAATCTTAACTGTTCTATCCTTAGTCACAAACTTGGAATTCTTAATCTTATATATAACCTTATCCTTTATTTCCAAATATTTCTGGTTCTCATTATATCTTTTCACATGATTCTTGGAAAATATACGAACATATGAAAACACAAGGGCTACCACAGCTATTACAAATAAAATGAGCCTTACCACATCTACTCGTATAAGAATGCCCAAAACCATAAATACACAGGCAAATACCATGATAAAATTTGAAAGATGGTCTGCCCCATATCTTCCACGCATAAATTCTTTTATTTTATCCTTCATATCACCACTACCTTTTACGTTTTTATAAATCTAACAATCGCCTTTAAATCAGTACTAATCAATCTCCACCAAATTGGCATGTACCACAAATCTTGCATCCTTAAAATCATATGCACAGGTGGATAAGGTTACTGACTTATCTACCTCTTCAAGCTCTATATAAGAATTAAATGCAGATCTGTCATAAAGAGTTCTCTTAAATATTTCATACTCCTTATCGCTTTTAAAATCAATTTGGTATGAATCAGATTTCTTAGGAGCTACATACCCTGAATATACATCCAACCTGTAATTCTTTTCAGGTGTAAGATAATAGAAAACAGGATGAGCCCTATAATAATTCTCATCATCATAATTATCAATGGTTCCAAACATTGTACCATTTTTCATATTATGGCCATAGATTACTGTATTATAATCCTCAAAGTCTGCCTTATTATTGCAATGAATAAATAAGGTCCCAGAATAATTATATTTACCATCAATCATATGATGCAGATAATAATTATTATCATCAGTTTTCATTACAGGATAATTAATACCTGTTTTAGGCTGATAAAGCCAGCCCTGCACATCCTTATTAAGCCTTAAAAGCCCGTCAAAGTCCACCTGTATAGGTGCCTTACTTAAGAATACCTTAGGGTCCTTCATACTATTATCAGCTTTATTATTCTTCGAAGCTTTCTCAACTTGATCTTCGCTACTTTCGACCTCTTTTGCATATTTATCTGCAAGCTTTGTATAGGTCGACTTTCCAATCCTATAGATATTAATTCTATAAATCAGTATAGCTACACTTACAACTAATATTACCACAAATGCAACTATCATAATGTTCATAGTCATATTAAATTTATCTATAGGTCTTTTTTCTCGTATATCAGACAAGATAACCTCCGGCGCGTAATAATAATTAATTTATAATTCACTCTCCATTTTTTTAATCTCAGGACAATGGATTATAGTCACGCAGATATAGTTATTATACCAAATAAAGAAATTTGAGTAAAGGAAATTGAGTGAATTAAAAACAAATTAAAGGCAGACAATAAAAAAGGAAACCTCATGGGGCTATAATAAGCCATACACCATGAAGTTTCCTGTATTTTTTTGTATAATTAAATTAGGTAGTCTAATTATAAAACCAATATTCTATAATTTATAAATAGCCTTATATGTAGTCTGGCTAAATTATTTTACTACTACCTTCACATTAGCCTTAACCTTCTTAGAAAGCTTAAGTGTAAGCTTCTTAGTGCCCTTCTTCTTAGCCTTAATCTTAACTATAACCTTACCCTTCTTAGCAGTAACCTTCTTAACTGTAGCAATCTTCTTGATTTTTGCAATAGCTGAAGCCTTTGCTGTATAGGTATCTGTAACAGCCTTCTTCTTGTTATTAGCCTTTGTTACCTTAAATACTATCTTTGCAGTCTTCCCCTTCTTAACAGTAACTGTCTTCTTCTTTGCCTTAATCTTCTTAGCAGCATTTTTAACCGCTACATTTATAGTCTTAGTTATATCTCCAGCCTTAACTGTTACCTTAACAATGGTACCACGTTTACTCTTGGCTTTCTTTGTAACCTTAATCTGAATCTTTCCATTCTTAACAGATGCTGTTACAAGCTTCTTGTTAGATGAAGTAACCTTAATATCAGAAGCAGCTATATTTTTAGCTGTAAATCCAATGTTTGTAGTCTTATTAGGAGCAACTACAACCTTTGTCTTATTAACTGATAAGCTCACCTTAGATACAGCATCTGAAGTAGGAACCACTGCATCTGAAGTAGGAACTACTGCGTCTGAAGTAGGAACTACTGTTTCAGGAGTATCATCAGACTTATTAGTAAGCTTATATAGCTGTGTTCCATAGAATGGATTAGCTGTACCGATGAAAAGTCCATTTTCAGTTGCCTCCAATGTACGTCCACCGTAGTTAAATCTATCACCAAAACCATCATCAGTTATAAGGGTGAAGTTCTCACCATCAGAGGTCTTATACATATCAAAGCCCGGAGTAGCACTGTTAACCATCTTTGAAATGTAACCATACTGATAAACCACATCCCAGTCAATGCTCTTTACTAAATTTACTACAGCTTCTATTGTTTCTTTTACATAGGTTGTAAGGTTCTCCATAACCTGCTTAATGATATCAATGTACTTTGAATAATCTATAGCGCCGGCTGTAGCAGCCTCTGCCTCATCACCATCTGTAATATCATCGATACCCTCATCATCTAAGGCATCATCTACATCAGCTTCACCCTTAAGCGCTGCAGCAAGCTTTAAAGCATCATTGGTATCTGCATCACCTTCTACAACGTCCCAAGCTGCATATTTAGCAAAGATTTTTTCAAAATATTCTACGAATTTACTTAATGCTTCTCTAAGTGCATCAACTGTTTCAGCATATTTCTCAGCAATTTCCTGAGCCTTCTCAGAAGAAATATTATCTCCTGCATTATGTAATAAATTATCAAGCTGAATAATAAGCTTTGCAATCTTCTGAACCTTTTCATTATCACTCTCATCGAGATCTAATAACTTAACAAGGTTAGCAATCTTTTCTACCTGATCCTTCTTTTCATCAATCTGCTCAACACCACCACTAAAATCAGTAAATCTTGTTAAACTATAATATAAAACTGAAGAGTCCATGGTAGTTATATAAAGCTCTCCATCATATATAGCTGTACGCCATAAATACTCATTGGTAGTGCCATCCATAAGCTTACAGAAGTTTTCAACCTTATTAAATTTACCAGTTTCTTCATCAAACACCCATAAACTCTGTGGATGCTTTAAGGTCTTATACATTGTAGATAATATATTCTTACCACTAACCGCACTGCCTGTAGATAAACCAGAAACTGCATCTACTATAGCACTAATGGTATTATCAAAGTCCATAAGATAAAGCTTATCCTTAAATACAAAAGGTGTAGCTACTAAAGAACTGGTTCCAAGATATTCACCTGTATATCCGTCAGGCTCACTTGAAAGTCCCGGATAATTAACACCGTTAAACTTTCCTACTATCTCCTCCCAGTACCAGCCATAGCTATTAGCCTTTTCATCTCCTTCTGCCTTATGTCCTCTATACACAACAAATCCCGGACCATATGGAAGTGTTGCATAAATATAACCATTAAATGAAACGATATCCCAGATAGGACTTGCTGTAGGATTCTTTACAGCTTCAGAACATGCATAAACCTTATTAAAGTCAGATACATCTGCAACTCTGTCCCACTTAGAAGGGTTATCCTTATCCATTTTAATAACAGCAAGCTTTACTCCATTTTCATAACCTTCAGGAAGCTCTTCAGTAGAATCAACTCCACCAAAATAAAGATTTCCCTCGTGCTCACAGGCTGCTCTCATACTTGTTCCCTTAGCTGTTTCATAAACAACTTCAAGATTATCATTCTCATCTATCTGATATATTTTATTAGAATTTGATGAGTAAGAACCCATATAAACATTTCCATTATAATTAACAGCCATACGGAAGGTAACACCTAAATCAGCTGTATAAAGCACCTTAATCTCATCAGTTTTCATATTGTAACAAATGATATCTCCACCCTTATCAGGTAAATCAATTGGAAATGCACCATCTGAAATAGTATTAAATAAAGCAATAGCCTTACTCTTCTCAACACCGGCCGCCATAAGATTCTGAATAACCTGCGCTGCCATAGTACCGGCTAAACCTCTTAATGTACCGATATAAAGCTTATCTCCTCTGGATGTCATACACCATGAATAACTATTTAAGCGATCTCCACCAGGAACAAGGCCGTCCACATCCCCTTCCTTGCCATCCTTGTTGGAAATTCTTTCAACAACAAACTCTTTCTCTGTTTCAGTTGCAGTATCCTCTGCCTTGGCACTCTTCACAGGCCAGTTCGCACTTGTAGCAAGCATCGCAGCAACTAAAACAAATGAAATGGATTTCTTTAAGATTTTTTTTAATTCTTTTCTCATAAACATTCCTCTCTTTTTGCCTTTAATGAAAGCTTAATAATGTGTTTTAATGTATGTGTAATTGCTTTTTTGCAAATTACTGTTATTATACTACTTAATTAAAAAAAGTCAAATGTGAGGAGATTACTAATATTTCACAGTAGCTTATTAATTATATTAGTATAATAAACACTTTAAAATAAGGGTTCACTGACCATACAGAAAAATTATTATAAATTTATTCAAAAAATCGTTTGACAAACTTTTTATTGTGTTATATAATCGATTTTGTGCTTGTGAAACGGGCACTTAATTAAACAAATGCACGAGTGGCTCAGTGGTGGAGTATCGCCTTGCCAAGGCGAGGGTCGCGGGTTCGAATCCCGTCTCGTGCTTAAAAAAACAAGTCCTACTTTGTAGGGCTTGTTTTTTTATACCCGAGACTATTGATTCGATTAAAAAACCGTATCATTTTTTGATACGGTTTTTTACTGGAAAGAATTACGTAGTAATTCTTTTAACGGAAACAATCGACTCGCTTGCGAGGAGGTTGGTTCCGTTTATCCCGCTCTCGTGCGCATGCGTTCCCGAGACTATTGATTCGATTAAAAAAGAGTAGCCCTAAGGCTACCCTTTTAATTTACTTTCTGGAATAACATTTCTCCCAATCAATATTAAAATAATTTCCTTCCTCGAAACCATGATTTCCATATCCATATTTATAAATCTCATGATTATTATTATATACCGTGATCTTATCGTTTTCCATAACCACCTTATATGTAGACGTTTCAAGGATATCACCGTTAGGTTTTATTTCCACGAAAGAATCATCAAGTTTTTTATCTAAACCGTAATCTATATATAGGTCAAAGCATTTGCAAGAGTCCCCTTTTATGGCATACCCAAAGGTGTCGCTGTCACCTATCCCACCATTTCCGTCTGATTCAAAAACAAGGATTAGGTCACTGTTTGAGATTAAAATTTTATCTCTTATAATTCTTGTGCTTAAAAGTATCACCGGTAATACAATAATAAATATAGGTATAATTATAACCATTATTGATAATTTATCTTTACCGTCTGTTGGAAGCTTTGAACTCTTTTTTATTTTAATTATATTTATGATGATTGCTATAATGCAAAGTATTCCGGCAAATACTCCTGCAAAATATAAAAACAATACTTCAAGGTCCATATAAATAGATAAATAATCCGGTAAAAGGCCCAAATCCGCAAATAAAAATATAATATTTAGTACCGAATAAATATTATAATACTTACAATTGGTTTTATCTTTGTTTATTATGGAACAAATAAGAGTAATAATAGAAAAAACTATTATAACCAAAGCAACCAAATAAATACATTGTTTTATAAGCATGCTTTTCCCTTTCTAAGCCTTATACCTTCTAAGACCTTATAAATTACGCATTTACAAGCACATCTGCAAGTGCATCAAGCTCTTTTTTATTCTCCTCAGACATAGTTGTCTTGATTGTGATCTTCTCTCCCACAATCTCAACATCCTTGTATTTCTCAACGATAGCAGTCATGCATCTGTGAGCTGAAGGAGCCCATGAACCATTCTCAACTATGGCAACCTTTCTATTTCTGTAGGTCTTAGCTGCAAGGTGATGTAAGAGCTCTTCCATTGGAGGGAAAAGACCTGCATCATAAGAAGAAGCCATAAGAACCATTCTGTCATAACGGAATGCATCCTCGATAACCTCTGTAATGTCCTCGCGGGTTACATCTGAAAGAACAACCTTCTGAGCACCCTTTTCATTTAACTTCTCTTCAAGATACTCTGCTGCCTTCATAGTATTACCATGGATAGAAGCACACGCTATAAGAATACCCTTATCCTCCGGCTCATACTTGCTCCATGTATCATAGAGACCGATATAATAATCAAGATTCTCATCAAGAACAGGGCCATGAAGAGCAACGATTGCCTTTATATCAAGGTTTGCAGCCTTCTTAAGTAAAGCCTGAACCTGAGCACCATATTTACCAACTATATTGAAATAATATCTTCTAGCCTCACAAGCCCAGTCATAGGTTGTCTGGTCTACGCCAAACTTACCGAAACCATCAGCTGCAAAAAGAATCTTCTCCTCATTATCATAAGACACCATAACCTCTGGCCAGTGAACCATTGGAGCCATGTAAAATGTAAGGGTATGCTTTCCAAATGTAATGCTCTCCCCTTCCTTTACTGTCACATAAAGTGATGATAAATCCTCATTAAAGAACTGAGGTAACATACTAAATGTCTTGGCATTTCCAATAAGCTTCATATCAGGATAGAGCTCATGAAGCTGTAAGATACCAGCAGAATGATCTGGCTCTAAATGATGAATAATAAGATAATCTGGAGTCTTACCATCAAGCGCCTCCTTAACCTTTCCTAACCACTCATCTGTCTTTCTCTTATCAACTGTATCAAATATAACGATTTTCTCATCAAAGAGTACATATGAATTGTAAAGCATTCCCTCTGGAACTACATACTGACTCTCGAATAAATCGATATCATTATCCTCGATACCAACGTACTTGTAATCATTTGATTTTAACATATCAGCCTCCTATTTTAGCAGATTTTATTGATTAATTTATAAATCACAAAGCACCAGGCATATAATAATTAATTAACCAATCTAACCCAAGCTATTATAATTTTTATTTTTTTATTTAAAATATATTTTCAAATAATAAATATATATTTTATCATTTTAAACTCTTAGAATAATCCTGTAATTACGCCATCCTCAGTTACGTCTATTCCCTCTGCTGCAGGGTGCTTAGGAAGTCCAGGCATAGTCATAATGTTACCTGTAAGAACAACTACAAAGCCTGCACCGGCTGATGGATATACATCACGGATTGTAAGGTTAAAGCCTTCAGGTCTTCCGATTAATGTAGGGTCATCAGAAAGTGAATACTGAGTCTTAGCCATACATACAGGAGTATCTGTAAATCCTATACTTTCAAGGGTTTTAATGGATGCTTCAGCCTCCTTTGAAAATGTAACGCTACCTGCACCATATATTTCCTTAGCAACGGTTTCAATCTTCTCTTTGATACTTGCTTTGGTATCATAAATAGGACAGAAGTCAGATTCCTTAGTTTCAAGAGTCTCAAGAACCTTATTAGCAAGGGCTTCTCCGCCTTCGCCACCTTTTTCCCAAACCTCAGATAAGGCAAATGAAGCGCCTCTTGCCTCGCAGAATTCCTTAACGAAATCAAGCTCAGCCTGTGTATCTGATGAGAATTTATTAAGAGTAACTACGCAAGGAACCTTGTATTTCGCTATATTTTCAATATGCTTCTCAAGGTTTACGATACCCTTCTTAAGAGCCTCAAGGTTCTCATTTGAAAGGTCAGCCTTGCTAACTCCACCGTTATATTTTAAAGCTCTAACAGTTGCAACTAAAACTACTGCATCAGGCTTAAGACCAGCCATACGACACTTAATATCAAAGAACTTCTCAGCACCAAGGTCTGCACCGAAGCCTGCCTCAGTAATACAGTAATCAGCAAGCTTTAAGGCTGTCTTTGTAGCTCTCACACTGTTACAACCATGAGCAATATTAGCAAATGGACCACCATGCACTATAGCAGGTGTATTTTCAACTGTCTGGATAACATTAGGCTTAAGAGCATCCTTAAGAACTGCTGCCATGGCACCAACTACATTTAAGCTCTCTGCTCTAACCGGCTTGCCTTCTGTATCATAAGCAACGATAATATCAGAAAGTCTCTTCTTTAAGTCCTTCATATCAGCTGAAAGACAGAGAATAGCCATAATCTCAGATGCAACGGATATTACAAAATGATCCTCTCTAACCACACCGTCCTGAGGTCTTCCAAGACCTACCACGATATTTCTAAGAACTCTGTCATTCATATCCATGCAACGTTTCCAAACAATGCGATTTAAATCTATATTAAGGGCATTACCCTGCTTGATATGATTGTCAAGCATAGCAGATAAAAGATTGTTAGCAGTAGTTATAGCATGGAAATCTCCTGTAAAATGAAGATTTAAATCCTCCATAGGCACAACCTGGGCATAACCACCACCTGCTGCTCCTCCCTTAAGACCAAAGCAAGGTCCAAGTGATGGCTCTCTAAGAGCTATAACCGCCTTTTTATTAAGACGTGAAAATGCTTCTCCAAGACCTACTGTAGTGGTAGTCTTACCTTCACCTGCAGGAGTTGGATTAATAGCTGTAACAAGAATAAGCTTACCATCCTTGTTATCCTTAACCTTATCAATAGCCTCATCAGTAATCTTCGCCTTATATTTTCCATAATACTCAAGATCATCTTCAACAAGACCTATCTTCTGGGCAACTTCCTTGATGTGTACCATTTTTGCACTCTGTGCAATCTCAATATCACTCATCATAATAGCATTTTTCCTTTCAGTTAATAAAAACTAAACCTTTAACCACTTTTAACCTTTTAATTCCTTTGGAAAAATCGGCTTAAGAAGCCACCTTTTTCCGACTTTTTAATCTTAACATAGGTTATTGTTAAAATCAAACTTATTATTCTAAAGTATTACTTAAATCAGAACCTTAATCATATCCCTTGCAATATCCTTATTACTTACACTATAGAGCATTCTGGCTCCACACATTTCTTCCACCTCATTAAATATAAGTGCACCATCCTTCGACATTAGAAAATCTATCCCTATAAACCCATATAAATGCTTTGAAAAACATTTTATTACCTGGTTTATTAAATCTTTTCCTTCTAAGCCAAGGTCATATAAAGCTACCTCTCCGCCCCTGGAATAATTAGATTTAAAGCCATCCTTACTCTTTCTAAGAACTGCAGCATAAATCTCATTATTCATAACATACACTCTTAAATCTCTTCCATCACTTTCTATAAACTCCTGAATTACAAGCTTTCTACCTGATTTAAGGATATTTGAAACTTTCTTTATATCAGGACCTGGATTATTTACATCCATTCTCTCTAAATCCACCAGAAAAACTTCAGTTCCTCCATGACCATCCACGCTTTTAATTACCGCCTTATTAACCCCAAGACTTTCAACATAATCCTTAATGTAATTTATAAAAGAATTATAATCACGCACCACCTCTTCACCTATTATCTCTCTATCTATAAGATAAGACTTTGGAATCCTTACTTGCATACTTTTATTCTCATAAGAATTTACTGAAGAATCTTTTAGAATCCCATCAGCTTTCTTTCTCACATATTCATAAGTCTCATATTTATCATTACATAATTTCACCATAAAGGAATCGTTATAAGCCTTTATGCCAAGCTTCTCAAAATACTCTGAAATCCTATAGTCCCTGGTTCTGTTTATAACTAAATCAAGCTCTTTAATTTTAAAGCTCTTTTCATCTACAGGTTCATAATCTGCACCATTTAAAAACAGCTTTTCCCTGCTTATAAATCTAAGATTAATCCCTTCTTCTTTTCCATAATCTATAAGCATTTCTATAAATTTTTTATTTTTCTCACCCTCATCCTTATAATAAATAATCAGACCATTTTTCATATTATTTCCTCATGCAAAATAATTAACGGAGGACCTTTTATAAAAGTCCCCCGTAAAATCCTTTGAAAATCAAATTAATTCAAACATAAACTTATTTAAGCCTATTTAAGCCTATTTAAACTTATATTTACCCTTGTATTTACCCTTCTTAAAGAGAGTCTTATATTTCTTTTTAAACTTCTTCTTAATCTGGGCCTTGCAAGATTTAGGCACCTTATTAAATGCCTTGGCACCAACCTTCTTAAGAACAGTTGATTTAACTATAATGCTCTTAAGCTTGGTACAATTTGTAAATGCATTTTTACCGATATTCTTAACATTCTTACCGATTGTAACCTTCTTAAGCTTTTTATTACCCTTAACTGCAGCTGCACCAATCTGAGTAACCTTTAAGGAAGTACCCTTAATCTTAACATTTGCAGGAACAGTTAAACTCTTAACATTTTTCTTAGCCTTTGCAAGCTTTGCTGTAGTAGCATTAAGAGCAACATATTTATTACCATTAACTGTTACTGTATCACCCTTCTTAACTGTAACAGCATCATTTGTAGGAGTTACTGCTCCATCACTTGCAGGTGATGCAGATGGATTAGTTGAAGCTGAAGGACTTGCTGAAGCTGCAGGACTACCTGATGCTCCCGGCTCACTTGATGCTGCAGGACTTGCTGATGGGTCAGTGGATTCGGATGGTTCAATATCCTCTGCTACAGTATTATTAACATAAAACTCTTTATATACTATAGAACTCTCTTCTTCTTCTCCTCCTTCACCATCATCCACCATTCGTGTCAGAACAAGTCCCACGCTAACTGTCGCATATCTCTTTAATCCTTTAGGAAGAGTTATTTTAATGCCAGTGCTAAGATAGGATTCAGAATTAACCTTAAACTCACTATAGGTTACTTCAGAACTATTTCCATCATCCTGATTAACACTTATATCTACTTCCTTGATGCCTTCATAAGATGAATCAACAACTACATATACATCTTTTGCTGTACCATCATAATCAACAACGCCAAGCAAATCACTACTATTTAACTCTTCAGTTGCATATACATATAACTCATCCACATTGTTAAAACTAACCACACATAAGTTTGAATAGTCTTTATCATCTTCATAAACCAGTACACCCTGAACCGCATCTGTTGAAGTTATTTTTATCAAATCATTATACTCTTCAAGCTTTACAGAATCTATTTCATTCTCTAACTGATATCCTTCTGTCTCATCATAGAAATAATCATAGCATTTAATTTTACTCAAATCAGTAATAGGCTCTTTTTCGCCATCTTCATTAAGAAAATAGGCTTTTGTATAGATAGGAAGGTCCTTGTAATTATAAAGAAAAGAATCATAGCTATAATAAGCTTCATCATCAAATGTGAATTCTCCATTTACATATTTAACATTATTATTTTGAGCCATATACATTTTATTTACAGGATCTAAATTTACGTAAATATTGACATATTCAGACCAGGTGTCATCAGGATCTTCTTCACTTATTACTTTACATTCAAAATAAATAGAAAAACTTTTTACGTTCTTATCTGATAACTCTTTAATTGTAAATGGAATAACCAGATGATCACTCTTCTCTGTAGGTGCATTCAATTCTACGTAATCTTTAATGGAATCTCCTGTTATATCTTCGCCAGTGCTATCATTATAAACACATAAGGTTTCTTCGTCATATTCATAATAATAACCATATCTTTCATCAAAGCAATGATAATAAAAGCTTTTCTCATTATTAGAAGGCACATGTACCTCATGACTTAAATATGTATCCTCTGTTGCTTTTTCACCGGAATATATTCCTCTTGCCAAATAGGTACGAATATTGATGTAATTATTTAACTTTTTATTCTTGTAAACAAGCTTGTAATCACCTTCTTTTGGAGCTGAAATACTTATAAGTTCTTCATCTTCACATGGCTCAATAGTAACATTTTTGGTGGCTTTACCATTCTTATCCAAAACCTCTAAATCATCACAGGAAACATTTGTAATCTTACCATCCTCATAGTAAATAAGCCACAAATGATCAATATAGTTGTCAATATTATATTCTAATGTATCTCCATTTCCATCATCAAAGGAATCATAATCGGTGTAATAGCCTCCGAAATCACCTTCACTATCCACAGGAACCTTAACTCCTTCACTGTTTTCATCTGTGAGTAAAACATCTTCATTAGTATCCTCATTGTAGTAATACTCAAAATTTACAGCATATAATCCATTCTGAGTAGGTGCTTCATACTCTACTGAAGCACTTGCTTTCTTACTACCAAAATCAATTCCAAAAGCAAGAGATAAAACCATAACTACAGAAAGTAACATCGAAATATATTTTCTTTTCATAATAACCCTCCTTAAATTGTTCGAAATAATATTAGGGCTATTATATCATAAAACTTTCCGTTATAAAACTAATAATTTTACTAACAGAATCAAAAGCTTCTTCACTTCTGTTAATCCATTTCACGCCATTTTCACGCTTAAACCAGGTAATCTGTCTCTTTGCAAAATGTCTTGTATCAAGCTTTATTTTTTCAAAAACCTCCTCCACAAGGGGCTCATATTCAGGTTTTGAAAATTCCTTTAAAACCTTGTCTATAAGCACATTTCGTTCAAAATTTTCGCACTTTAATAAACCCTCATCAGAGATTTTAAATTCGCCATCACATTTAAGCTTATTTATAATCTCATTAAAGCGCTCCATAAAACCTTCATTTTCTAAAAATTCTCTATATCCAATCCCCTTCATAGAGGTCATATTCTTATTAACTCCGCTAAGTAAAAGTCCTATCATCTCTTTTAAAAGGCCACCCTCACGCATTATATCCACGCGCCTGTTGATTCTGTCATAAAGCACACTTCTCTCACAGGTAATTACAAAATA
>JAILGL010000142.1 GCA_024696825.1 Lachnospiraceae bacterium | reverse complement strand
TCTGGATAGAAATTATTCCCGAGCAATAAGACTTCTGCTCAAAAGATAGATTTGGAAAATATTGTCTTAATTCATCAATTACAAAATATATCTCATCATCATCCCAATCGTCGCCTGATTCAGATTTACATTTTTCAAGTTCATCTCTAGTATTAAAAGCAACATCGCCAATAATTAGTTTGCCACCTTCATTTAGTTGATCTAATAGATTTGAAAAGAATACAGTCTTTTGTTCATCTGATAAATGATGTAAGGAATAAGTTCCAATTACATAATCAAACGTACATGCACTCAATTCAGGTACCAAACCATTGGTAAAGTCGCCTTGATATAAGTTTGCATTTGGCATTTTAGCTTTTGCAAGTTCTATCATTCTATTAGAGAAATCCTGACCATATATTTCACAACCATTCTCATAAAGTTTTGCAGTAAGTGTTCCTGTACCAAAACCAATATCTAAAACTTTTGCTTTTTCAATGGATAATATCTCTTGAAAAATCCCACTAAGAACTTCCTTGTATCCAGCAAAAGGATATGTGTTTGCCTCCTCTGAGATACCTACAGCTTTATCATAACCATCAGCCCATAAATCAAATCCCTTATTATCTAACATTATGTCGCCTCCTTCTAGCAGCTTACTGCGTATCATAATAAGATTAGACACTCACGCAAGAAATAATACTACAAATAGATATTATGTTTTACGTATTCTTTCTTCATATCAAATTCTCCAGGGTCTTTCTTTATCAAGCCATCCGCTTTTCTCCCAATACGATCTGTCTGCTTCACCGGACCCAAGATCTGCTTTCTGCATCATACGCATCAATGAAAACATGGCTTTAGTCTTTATGCCTGCTTTTACCCGTTTTTTTCGAGAAAGCCTTTGTGCAATCCTTGTTGTATCTTTTTCAATCTTCTGCTTTTTCTTTTCACTGACTCCGTCCCAATTCATGGCTTGTATGCAGATGCCATATTCAACGATACAGGGAATACCCCAATAGAAAAGTGCATCACTTACATCCTTTACTGCCTTCTTTGCTCCGCTTCCCGCTGCGGTTGATATGACAACTGCCGTTTTATTGAACATACACTTTCGCGGTCTGTGTGACATCCAGTAATTGAATGTCAGATCTATGAAGTTCTTCATCGGGGCTGAGGCTCTCAGGCAATAAGTCGGAGTTGTGAATATCAGAATATCTGCCTCTTCAACTTCTTTCATTATCCTGTTTTTTTCTTCATAGAAAGGACATTTGGTATCATCCTCTATGCAAGTATAACATCCGAGGCAGAAATGATTAAGGTCTTTCGGAAGGAAAAATTCAACTATATCTTTATCATTTCCGATATTCTTTGCAAGTAATCTCCCGATATTATATGTACTTCCTTTATGATTCTGACCGTTTATCATTACTATCTTCATTTATTTTCTCCTTTTTCATGTCCTGAGTAAGGGTAAGGGCTAGAATATACTATTGGAATGACAAACAAAAACATAAGCACTTGACAGGCTAATGGCTATTAACTATAATACGGCCAATATTCATTAGCTGAATGCAGAGTATATACTTGGTAGATAAGTGATAACTCTACTTTGCGTAGGTACCGTAATTGGAATACATTTTATGAAGAAATGTGATAGAATAATCTTGTGGCATATTAATAATGCTTTTAAAGAGAGTCAATTGGGTGCCATTATCCTTATTAAAAAAGCCATTGGAAAGGTAAAGAATTAAATGGAAAAGAATACTGTATATTTAAGTCATATTGCAGATATATTTTTATATGAGTATTATGTTGCAGGAGATAAGTCTTATGAAATAGGCTTTAAAGATGTGTTTGAAAAGCATATTAAAAAAGCCAGACAATTAATGATTGAAAAAGAGTATAGCGAGGCCTTAAATGAATGGATAAATGCATTGGATTATAATCCTGTGTGCATGGAAGCAATTAATGAAATAATTACATGTTATAAATTTCTAAGTAACATTGAAAAAGCATATGAGTATACCTGTAAAAGCTATGAAGATATGGGAATTGATGAGATACAAAAAATTCTTGAGGATAAGAAGGTGCCATTAAAGGCCAATTCAGTAACCCTTGCATTACTATATAAAGCTGGGCTTGAGGCACTGGATAGGGGAAATAAAGAGCAGGCTTATGATTGTTTCTCTATGGTTTATGATTTAACTCAGGATGCTGAGGTAAAGGAAATGATAGGTAAGCTGTCAAGTTGAGTTAAACAGTACAAAAGTAATCCGAAAGCAAAGATGAGGTAATTTATTGAAAGTATTATTATATAACAATCCGGAAAATGTAACGGAATATGAATTAGAAAGAGATTTAAAAATAATTCCAACCTGGAGACGGGGAAAAGCTTTAAAATATAGATTTTTAATGGATAGAGTTTTATGTACAAAGGCTTATCTTTTGCTTAAAGAAGGTCTTGAAGAGGAATATGGAATTAAGGATAATCCTGAGTTTATTTATCTTGAGCATGGAAAGCCGGTGCTAAAGAATAGAGAAAATATTCATTTTAATTTGAGCCACTGCAATAAAGCTGTGTTGTGTGTACTTGATGGTAAGCCTGTAGGCTGCGATATAGAAGAGATACCCAATGAGATTTCTATGCCGCTTTGCAGAAAATGCTTTAACGAAGATGAAATCAATAATATAATAAATTCAGAAAAACCTTGTGTGGAGTTTGCTAAATATTGGACAAGGAAAGAAACCATAATAAAACATGGTGGGATGGGAATTACAGTTAATTTGAAAAACATTTTAAATGAAGAGAGTGAAAAGAATAAAAACATTCAAACTGTAGTTTGCGAAGAGAAGGGATATGTATATTCTATATTGACTTATAACAAGTGATAGTCAGTGGTTGATGAAAGGTCTTGATATCTACGGGGCCGATGTTGATAAAATTATGAAAGGGGCTGAAAGACAGATAAACTTATAAATCAATAAAAGAAAAGCAGAAAGCTTTAAAGAGAAATTTTCATTAAAAAATGCAGCGCTTATGGAGCGAATATTTGATAAAATTGGATACTAAAAAAGATACATTTAAACACCGAAAGGAGAAGAAAATGCAGAAAATCAATATAGCAAACGGACCGGAGGATGCCTCCAGAATAATTCTTGGATGTATGAGAATGCCCTCATTAAATGCAGAGGATGCGGCAAAGATGCTTGAAACAGCAGTATCACTTGGTATCAATTTCTTTGATCATGCAACCTGTTACGGGGCAGGAGAAGCAGAAACCAGATTTGGTGAAGCAATGGCACTTACCGATATTAAGCGTGAAGACATAATAGTTCAGTCAAAGTGTGGAATAAGACCTGAACTGCAGATATTTGACTGGAGAAAATCATACATAATAGAGAGCGTGGATGAAATATTAAAGAGACTTAAGATGGAATATCTTGATGTGCTTCTTTTACACAGACCGGATTTACTGTTTAATCCGGAAGAGGTTGCGGATGCCTTTAATGAACTTGAAGCTGCAGGAAAAGTAAGGCATTTTGGAGTTAGTAATACCATGCCCATGCAGATAGAACTTTTAAAAAAATATGTAAAACAACCAATAAATATTAATCAGTTACAGCTTTCTCTTGAGCAGTCACAGCTTATAGATCAGGATCTTTATATGAATAATAAGACCACAGATATGTCAGTTATGCGCGATGGTGGAGCTCTTAATTACTGCCGCCTAAATGATATCACTATACAGGCCTGGTCACCATTACAGTATGGAATGTTCAAGGGAATGTTTATTGATAATCCTGAGTTTCCGGAGTTAAACAAGGTCCTTGGGGAATTGGCTGAGCAGTATAATGTCACTAAGGCCGCCATAGCCATTGCATGGATTCTTCGACATCCAGCAAAGATTCAGGTTATAGCAGGAACCATGAATCCGGTACATTTAAAAGAAATGGTAGAAGCAGATAAAATAAAACTTACACACGAGGAGTGGTATAGACTGTATCTGGCTTCCGGTAAATTTTTACCTTAAAACTTTTACCTTAAAAATTTTTTAAATAGCATAAAGCATATGCGCCAACGGATATTATATTCCGTTGGCTTTTTTTATTCAGACAAGAAAATAGTACATTTTTAGGCCCAAATATGTTATAATGTTACATAATATCGAGTGAAATAATTAAATACTATTATGGAATAGAATAACGTATAAAGAAAGGGGGCTTCTTATGCGTAATGATAAAGGTCAAAGACTGTATGAAATAAGTGTTTTGACAGTTAAGCTATTAATATTTGTTATGATGGCTTTAAGTACATTTGTATTCATATATTACGGCTTAATAAATAAGAGTGACCCAATAATAAATGAACCGGTTAAATCCATTGAAAAATGGGATGTAAAAAATGAAAAGAATAACGATCAGATAATTACCTCCACCATGCCTAAAGAAGTAAAAAGTGGTGAATATCTATATTTTGATACCCGTAGGGATGTTTTAATATATATAAATGGAGAGTTAAGAAAAGACTTCGATGACGAAAGAGATATAAATATACCAGGTGGTTCCATTAAAAGATTTTTAATGGAAATTCCACTTAAGGATTCTGATTCCGGAGCTAAGATTGTGATAGAGAGGAAAAGTGTTCTGGAATTTGATAAGGAGGTTCCTGAAGTATTTGTAACTACCAGATCAGGAGCAGTCAGTCACATGTTTAAAACAGGGGGACTATCCTTCATTCTGTCATTTATAGTATTAATATTTTCCTTCGTTTCATTTGTGGTAAGTATTGTTTTAAAGCTTGTAATGAAGGAAAGAATATATATGATGTATGGCGCTTTGGGAATATTTACCATAGCGGCCTGGCTTATTACGGATTCACTTATGTTTCCATTTATCTTTAAGGTAAATCATGTAAACAGCCTTCTAAGCTTTTTGTTCTGCTTAATGATACCATTGGGTCTTGCGGTATATCTGTTTACCATACAAAGGGGCAGATATAAAAAGAGTATGGCAGTTATTTTAATTGTTTCAGTGATAAATGCCCTGATTTGGCCAATACTACATTTTACAGGCTTAATGTCCTACTATGATATGGTTGATTATGCCAATGCATTTCTTGTATTTTTGGCAGTATCAGGTATCGCGATTCTCATATTAGATGCATTTCGCGGAAATACAGTTTCATATCACTATACATTTATAGGTTTTATGGGCTTTTTGGTGGGCTGCCTTATCGAACTTTTTAATGTTATATTTGAGTTGAAATTTTTCAAGGAAACCCTGTTAATAGTTGTGGGACTTGCGTTTTTACTTACATTTATAGTTATACAGCAGGTGCACGACCTTAGGAAAATGAACCTTGAAAAGCAGAAGGCTATCGATATTTCAGATGCAAAAACCAGATTCCTTGCCAGTATGTCTCATGAAATTAGAACACCGATTAATGCCATTCTCGGTATGAACGAGATGATACTTAGGGAGAATAATGATAAAGAAATTGAGTCCTATTCAAGAAGTATAAAGAGCTCGGGAAATATGCTTTTAATGCTTGTAAATGACGTGCTTGATTTTACAAAAATTGAAGCAGGAAAGCTTGAGATAAAGGATTCGGATTTCCTTATGTCAGACATGCTCTATGATGTTGTATCTCTTATAGGAGAAAGGGCAGAGGAAAAGGGACTTGAGCTTAAAACTGAGATTACTGATGAGGTTCCAAATGAAATCATAAGTGATGAATTTAGAATAAGACAGGTAATAGTTAACTTTATGAATAATGCTGTCAAATATACAGATAAAGGCAGTATCATTTTTAAGATAGGCGGAAATTATACAGAAGATGGATATAACCTAAAGCTCAGTGTAAAGGATACCGGAAAGGGAATTCGAAAGGAAGATAAAGAGCATCTCTTTGAGGCATTTTCAAGAGCGGATGTTAAGTCTAATATGAGTATCGAAGGAACGGGCCTTGGACTTGCTATAGTAAAAAGTATAGTAAATTCCATGAATGGCGAATATGGTGTTGAAAGTGAGTATGGAGTTGGCTCAGAGTTTTGGGTAGTGCTTCAGGTGAAATATAATAATAAGGAACCGCTGAATAAGGACTTCATGGAAAACAGAACAGTGCAAAATATTGCTTCAGAAGATGCCAGTTTTATGGCGCCTGATGCCATGGTGCTTGCTGTCGATGACAATCAGTCCAACTTAACTATAGTTAAACTTTTCTTAAAGCAAAATGGAATAATTCCGGATATTTGTTCCTCAGGAGAAAGAGCTATAGAGCTATGTAAAGAGAAAAAATATGACCTTATATTATTAGACCATATGATGCCGGATCCTGATGGAATAGAGACACTCCATACCATAAGGAGTGAGAAAACATCTCTTAACAGTGATACAAAGGCTGTTGTGCTTACTGCCAATGCAGTGGCAGGCAGCAGGCAGATGTATATGGATGAAGGCTTTGATGATTATCTTACAAAACCTTTGGATTATAAAATCCTTGAAAAGACTATAAGGAGCATGATTCCAAAGGAAAAGATAATAGAAAATGTTGAGAAATCTTTAGAAGAAGCTGAGGCAAACCAGTCCACTCTTAAAGGACGATTATCCAAAGTAGAAGGCTTTGATTATGAAAAGGCCCTTGTACACTGTGCAGGGGATGAAGGGCTTCTTAAGGAAATTATCGGAGATATCGTGAAGGAATGTCCGGTATGCTCTGAGAGAATGAAAAAATCCATTGAGGAAAATGACCTTGCAACCTATACCATAGATGCACATTCTATAAAGGGTGAGATGGCTACCATAGGAATTAAGAATTTCAGTGAGAGAGCTAAGAAACATGAATTTGCAGCCAAGGATAATGATATGGGATTTATTAATAAAGACTTTGAAGGATTTATTAATGAGTATGCCAGGATATGTAAGGAGCTTTTAGAAGCTATAGATTAAAAAAGTTAAGATAATTTAACTACTATTTAGGTTGACGAAAAATAATGGTGGTACTATAATTGTTCATTGGTTATTACTAAAATGAAAAGGAGAAAAACAATGAACCGTATTAAGAAAATAATTGCACCATTATTAGTGTTAGCTCTTCTTGTTGCAGCACTTCCTGCAGCAGATGCATCTGCAGCTACAAAGACACAGAAGGATGTTTTAGCTGCTGGCGAGACTATGACTTATTATAGTATTTTAGGAAGTGTTAAATCAGTAAAGAGCACAAATAAAAAGGTTGCAACTGCAAAGAAGAAAAATGGTAAGGTAGTAGTTAAGGCTAAGAAAAAGGGTAAGGCTAATATTAAAATTAAGACTACATTTGGTACTAATATTATCAAGCTTACAGTAAAGAAGAAGATTAAACTTGCTGCTAGTATATTTGCTTTAAGTAATGGTAATATTGGAGTTAAGATTAAGAATAAATCTGGTTTCTACTTAGATACAGTTAATTATACACTTAGCTTAAAGACTTCTTCTGGTAGTGTTATAGAGACTAAGAAGGGTTATGTATATTACCTTGGAGCTAAGAAGACAGGTTATGATACCATTTCTTATTATGAGTCAAGTAATTCTGTAAACCATGTAGATCTTTCTAAGTGCTCTATCAAATATGATAGTGTTAACAGAGGTACAGCACTGTCTTACAAGTTTGCTAAGGCTGATAAGAAGGTTAAATTTACTAATAGAAAAAATAGTTCAAAGATAGCAATTACAGCTAAATCAACCGTTAAAGATAGTGTTTACGCAGGAGCTTCAGTACTTTTCTATGACAGCATGGGAAATCTTATTGATGTTAAGGATACAACATTTTATTTAAGTAGTAAGAGTACATCTACTTATGAAGTAAGTGTTCCTTATAATGGATATAAATCATATAAGGTTGTTACAAGAGCTTATATAAAGAAAATAAAATAATAACTATATCAAGTAATTGATATTACAAAATGTAAATTTATAAGGTCACTTAAGAATATTCTTAAGTGGCCTTTTTTGCTGGTAATTTTTATGGCTATTTTTATCTATAAAGAAATCTTCTATCGCATATGACCAAAATCTGCTATAATTAAATGCAATTATAGTAGATAGAAAAAATGGAAGCAACTTTAAGAATGGAGGAAATACCAGTTTATGAAAAAGAAAGTACTAAAAAAACGGATTGCTTCAGGTCTTACATTGGCATTAGGTCTTACATTGTTACCTTCTTTAGGGTTAAATAGTAAATACGCAAAGGCAGGTCCAAAGGATGTTTACGATGAATTTGCAGGTGTAATTGACAGCCCAAGAGTTAATAAGTTAACAAGAGATGTGATAGAATTTGGATATTATCATCAGGATGATACTAATGGTGATGGAGAGTTAGATTCAGGCGATGACGATACAGCCCTTAAATGGCAGATATTATCTCAGGATGAGGATGATATATTTTTAATAGCTGATAAGGTATTAGATGTACAGTCCTATAATGCCATGGATGAGGATTATAAGTACAGATCCACCTGGGCTGATTCATCTCTTCGTAATTGGTTAAATGACAGTTCATCAGGTTTCATGGCACAGGCATTTACAGAGGAAGAGCAGGAAGCCATAGTGGAAACCACCATTGAAAATAATGATTATATCTATGAGTATGAGGATGACAATGGGAACAATCAGGAAATAATTGTAGACGGTGGTGGAGATACCACTGATAAAATATATATCCCATCAATTGCTGATATGACTAATAATGAAGACTATGGTTTTGATAAAGATGTGACAGCATATGATCAGGCAAGATGTGGCGCATATACAGACTATGCCAATAGAGCTTTATTTGGCGACGGATTACAATTACTTCTTAAAAATGATGAGGGCAATGCTGATTACTGGTTACGCGACATTTGCTATAGCCCAAACATTGGAGAAACTCCAGAAGAAGGAGTAAAACCTAATTATGCTTATAAGGTAAAAGCTAATGGTAATATAGATTTAGATATGAATTCTCTGGGAAACTATGGAAATATGGGCGTTAGACCAGTGCTTCATCTTGATCCGTCAAATGACCTGGTTAAGGCAGCTCTTAATAGTAAAACAACAGAAGATGTTGCGGTTATAGGTGCAGAATATGATACCATTAACTTTGGAGAATATAACGGAGAACCTATAAACTGGAGAGTACTTTGTCGTACCGGAAGCTATGCATATTTAATGTCTGAATATATATTGGATTACGACTATTATTTTGATGGTACGGATGAAGAGGTTCCAGAAGATGGTATAACTTGGAGTGATTCAACTTTAAATGAATGGTTAAATAGTACCAGTGGCTTCTATGGCACTGCATTTACAGAGGACGAAATGGCTGTAATACATAATGACAAGGTGTCTGTCCTAAGTATGGAGGAAGCTACTAAGGTAGATTATGGTTTTTCAACCTCATATATATGTGACAATGTAACGAGAATCGCAGAGTCAGCACCGGGATATACCTATGATGGAGAGGATAAACTTTATGCAGAAGGTGGTTGGTGGCTATCTACACCAAGGTTGAAAACAATTGCTTATAGTGTAAAGGACACAGGTCAGATAAATACATCTGGAATTGCCATAAATAGCTTATGTGGAATTCGCCCTGTTATAACTATTAATTTAAGTACTAATAAGGATACCTATACACAGGGAGAAACAATTACAACAGATTTAGACAGGACCGATATTCCTGAAGATAATCCTGAGGAGCCAACGAATCCGGAGACAAGTGAAAGTCCAGAGGCAAGTGCATCACCAGAAGCAAGTGCAAGCGCAAACCCTGGAACTAGCGAAGAACCAGAAGCAAGTGTAGAGCCTGGAACTAGCGAAGAACCAGAAGCAAGTGCAGAGCCTGGAACAAGTGAAGAACCAAAAGAAAGTACAGAACCAGGAACTAGTGAAAGTCCTGCAACAAGTGCATCACCAGAATCAAGTGCAAGTCCAGGAGCAAGTGCTTCACCGGAAGTAAGTGCAAGTCCAAGTACCAATGCAAGTGCAAGTCCTGAAGCATCCACAGATACAGTTACAAAGCCGGGAAAGGTTAAGATTACAACTGCAAAAAATGTAAAGAAAAAGAGCGTGTTTCTTAAGTGGAAAAAGGTTACAGGAGCCAGTGGTTATCAGGTTAAATATGCGCTTAAAAAGACCTTTAAGAAGGCTAAAAATAAGACTACTAAAGCTAAGAAGTTAAAGATTAAAAAACTAAAAAAGAAAAAGAAATATTTCTTCAAGGTTCGTGCATATAAGCTTGTAGATGGCAAGAAGGTGTACGGCAAGTGGAGTAATGTTAAGAAGGTAAAAATTAAGAAGTAGTAGGTGTAAGAATTATTAGTCTTAAGTAGTGATAGGCTTAATTAGAAATTACTAAGATACTATGAAATCCGGGAGGTGAGATTTTGCCTTTTCAAATAATTAGAAATGACATTACAAAAGTAAAAGCAGATGCCATAGTGAATACGGCAAATCCTGAGGCTATTGTCGGAGCTGGTGTTGAAAAAGTTATATATAATGCAGCAGGAGAAAAAGAACTTCTAGATGCGAGAAAAATGATAGGAGTTTTAAAGCCTGGAGAGGTTAACATAACATCAGCCTTTAAGCTGGATGCAAAATACATAATTCATGTAAGTGGACCTCTTTGGAAGGATGGAAATAGTGGTGAGACAGATATACTAAGAAGCTGCTATGATAAAGCGCTGAAACTCGCCATAGATAATAAATGTGAATCCATTGCATTTCCACTTTTATCAACGGGTACCTACGGTTTTCCAAAAGAAATCGGAATCCAGATTGCCATAGATGCATTTACTCATTTTCTAGAAGAATATGAGATAAATATTACTCTTGTGGTATTTGAAGATGAGGCGGTTAAAGTATCCGGTAAGCTTGTGGAGGAAGTGGCAAGCTATATAGATGACGGATATGTAGAGGATGCATTAGCAGATGAGTACAAGGATGATAGTATTCAGAGATTCCATTTTATAGGAAGTAATATAAGCAGAATTATTGAACCTTTAAGTGTAAGCAGAAGAAAAAAAGATTCAGCACCCGAGGAACCTGTAAGAGCTGCAAAAAGTTTTGAAGCTAAAGAGTCCTTAGATGACACATTAAAGGGTATTTACAAGGATTCCTTTGGAAAGCATTTGCAAAAAGTTATTAATAAAAAAGGGTTAAAAAATTCTGAGGTATATGCCGCTGCGAATATTTCAAAGCAGTATTTTTCAAAGCTTTTAAATGGGAAGGTTAATCCTTCCAAGGGAAAAGTCCTTGCCCTGGCTGTGGGATTAAGGCTTAATCTGGATGAAGCCATAGATTTCTTAGGAGTCGCAGGCTATGCCCTTTCACCAATATCTCAGACAGATATTATAGTAAAATATTTCATTGAAAATGAAGACTATAGCGTGATAAAAATAGATATCGTTTTATTTGACTATGGGCTTGAGCCCCTATCAAAGGCTTAGGTTAAGGATTGGAAAATAGAATAAAATAAAAAAATGAAAAGGTCGCCTGCGGGTTGACCTTTTCTATTTTGGAATAATATATGATTACCTTGTAAACAGAAAAAAGCTTCACTGCAGGGAAGCAAAATCAAATTAAAATTCAAATTAGGAGGTAGTTATTATGAGTAAGAATTTAACAGAAATCGTATATATTATTGATAGAAGTGGATCTATGGGCGGACTTGAGGAAGATACAATTGGTGGATTTAATTCCATGATGAAGAAGCAGAAAAAGACAGGTGAAAAAGCCTTAGTTACAACAGTATTATTTGATGATGAGTATGAAGTCCTTCACGACAGAGTACCTATTGATAAGGTGGAAGAGATGACTGATAAGCAGTATTATGTAAGAGGCTGCACCGCCCTTTTAGACGCTGTTGGAAAGACTATTAACAGAATTGAAGGAAGGCAGAAAAAGGATAAAAAGGGCGAAGTGCCTGATAAAACCATAGTGGTCATTACTACAGATGGAATGGAAAATGCAAGTGAAGAATATTCCTATGAGAAGATACAGAAAATGATAAAGCGTCAGCAGAAAAAATGTGATTGGGAGTTTATATTTATCGGTGCTAATATCGATACCTACGCGGAGGCAAAGCGCTTCGGAATAAATAAGGACAGAGCACTTTCATATGTACACGATAAGAGAGGAACCTTAAAGCTTTATGAAGGTGTAGGCAATGCAGTGTGCTTCGCTATGTCAGCTGCCTCATCTCAAATAATGAAAAAGAATCTTTCAAATAATGACTGGGGAAAGGAAATTAGAGAGGATTACGAGGAGCGTAATAATCATTAAAAATAAATATTTTTAGCAATATTTCTCTATATTTTTGCTGTTGAGAAATGTCCTTTAGTATGTTAAAATTTTCAGTATCTAAGAGTAATTCGTAAAAAAATAAACTGGACAAATGTATTAAAAAACAAGGAGGACAATGAGAAATGGCAGATCAGAGAAGTGAGTATTATGCTAGTAGTGAGAATATCAGACCTGATTCAATGGCTAGAATCGAGACAAAGGAACAGGCTGATAAGTTTATCGATGAGCAGGTTGATGCTTTAAGAAAGCAGATTGGTGATGGAAAGGTGCTTCTTGCATTATCGGGAGGAGTAGATTCTTCAGTAGTTGCAGCACTTCTTATTAAGGCTGTAGGTAAACAGCTTACCTGTATTCATGTTAATCATGGATTAATGAGAAAAGGCGAAAGTGAGATGGTAGTAGATGTATTTAAGAAACAGTTGGGTGCTAACTTAATATACATAGATGCTACAGATAGATTTTTAGACCTTTTGGCAGGCGTTGCAGAACCAGAGAAGAAGCGTAAAATTATCGGTGGAGAATTTATCAAGGTATTTGATGAAGAAGCTGCAAAGATTGATGGAGTAGGCTTCCTTGGACAGGGAACAATCTATCCTGATATTTTGGAAAGCAAGGATGGAATCAAGGCTCATCACAATGTTGGAGGACTTCCAGAGGATGTTAAGCTTGAACTTGTAGAGCCACTTAAGCTTCTCTTTAAGGATGAAGTAAGAGTTGTAGGATCAGCCCTTGGACTTCCTGACGAGATGGTAAATAGACAGCCATTCCCGGGACCTGGCCTTGGAGTACGCTGTACAGGCGCTATTACAAGAGACAGACTTGAGGCAGTACGTGAGTCAGATGCCATACTCCGCGAAGAATTTAAAAATGCAGGCCTCGACAAAAAGGTATGGCAGTACTTCACAGTAGTACCAGATCTTAAGGCAACAGGTGTAAAGGATGGAAAACGTGCTTTTGAATGGGTATGTATTATTAGAGCTGTCAACACCACAGATGCCATGACCGCAACCATAGAGAGAATCGATTGGGAATTATTAGAGAAAATATCCTACAGAATCACACACGAGGTAAAGGGTATAAACCGCTGTGCCTACGACATCACAGCCAAACCAACCGGAACTATCGAGTTTGAGTAGAGCAAATATCGCGGGAAGCCAGTATTTATGGGGCTTCCCGCTTTCTATGTGAACAAAATGTGATCATTTTTTATGGTTTTTCTTATTTTTCTAATTATTTCAGTATTCAAATAAGGATTTTATTTGATGTCTTTTAAGTTTTTTTCACGTTCTGGATCGATATGAGTTTCGTGTTTCATTTTGAGAAATTGAAACACTTCATTTCTTGCTTCATCATCCAGAACATAAAATTCAGCAATTAATTTATCCAACATAGGAAATTCTTCGTAATTAAATTTTCTCGCAATTTCTAGAGTGCGGTTGGAGAAGTAGGTCTTTTTATTGAGTTCGGTGGCAAGTCCACCAAAGTTTGATAATAGACCTGGTTCTGTGGTTCCTTCTTCGTAAGGAATATCACCACAGAGTGATCCCACTGGTACATTTAGTATGTTAGCAACACGAAGTGCGTAATCGTAGCGTATTGCAGTATCCCTAGAAATGATTGAATACAGTGTGGTTGGGGCTATTTTACTTTGCCTGGCTAACTCTTTCACTGTTATATTTTGCTCATCTAAGATGGCTTTTAATTTCTTTCCATATCCCATTTATAGGTCCTCCATAAGTTATTATCGCATGAGTTTTCATTATACATACGGACATTGTACCACAGGAAGTATATGTTACGCAATTCATATTTTTTATAAAAAATTTACGAAAATGCTTGACGCAGTACGAAATGAGTAATATAATTCGGATTAATACGAATACGCAAATCGTAATCACGACAAAAACGATACGATATAGTTCCCTGCAATCGTATTGCGAAGGAACTAAATAATTCAATGTGGTATTCGGGAAAGGAGGTTGCCTATGGTTCAGGTTGATACAAAGCCAATGTATGTAGGTGTAGCTGAGGTCCAGCGTGACTGGGGATTGAGTCGCAGTTCTGCATACAGTTTAATCAAACGTCTTTCTGCGAGAATGCAGCAGGAAAATCCTAACTTAATTGTATTAGCAGGAAAGATTAATCGCATCTATTATGAAGAAGCCTGTGGTGTTCATATGAAATCACAGCAAAAAGAAAAAGGAGAAAAATAAATATGGTAAATGATGAGCAAAGGTTTTATTGGATGCAGATGCCATATAATTTTTTTCGAACGCTACGCATGAAAAGATTGCGTAAAGCTCCAGGTGGAGATACATGTTTAATTATTTATATTGAAATGATGCTTATGTCATTAGAGCATAAGGGGATTTTATTTTATGAGGGTTTAGAAGATAGTTTTGAATCGGAGATAGCATTAGCGCTTGATGAGGACGAGGATTCTGTGAGGTGTACGGTTGCCTACTTAGAAAAGGTTGGTCTTTTAGAGTGGAATGCAGATGGAGAGTGTTTGATGAAGGATGTTCCAGAGATGATTTCTTCCAAGAAGGCATCCAGTATCAAACGACAGAAACAGAGGGTTGCGAAAAAGAATCAATCTCTATTATGTCAAAACGATGACCAAGTTGCGACAGTGTCGCAGAATTGTCGTACAGATATAGAGATAGATTTAGATATAGAAAAAGAGTTAGAGAAAGATTCAGAAATAGATTTAGAAAAAGAAATGAAACAAAATGATGAATCCGTTTATGTATCACTGATATTAAAAGATCAAAGCGAATATCCAGTGACAAAGGAGCAGATTTTAGAATATAAGGATGCGTATCCAGGTGTTGATGTGGAGCAGGAACTGAAAAGAATGAAGATGTGGTGTGATGCAAATGAAATGAAGCGAAAGACAAAAAGTGGTATTAAGAAATTTATTGTGAACTGGCTAAACAATGCTAGTGAGCGAAGTGAAAAACCAAAATCTGAGGTGGATTATTATGCTGACACTTTGGAGAAAATTGAAGGAGGGATGTAACGATGTATCATTGCGATATTTGTAATGACGAAGGTTTTACCTATCACGATGATGATGAAGGTAGATTTATTGCGGTACCGTGTACATGCAGAGAGATTAGGAATAGTATTCGCCTAATGGAGAATAGTGGTATTACAGATGCTTTTTTACGATGCACTTTTGATTCCTATAAAACGATGAATCTGGAATCATTGCAGAGAGGAAAACGACAGGCAGAAAAATATGTAGAAGATTTCTTGGATATAGAAAAGAAAACGAGAAATTCTATCCTGTTTTCAGGTCAAGTGGGTGCAGGAAAAACGCATTTGGGAATTGCCATAAGTCAGGAATTAATCCAAAAGGGGATTGCGGTTTCCTATATGCCTTATCGAACTGCGGTTACAAAATTAAAGCAGAATATAGTAAATGATGAGGCTACCTATGAGAAGGAACTGAATCAGTATCGGAAGGCGCGAGTATTATTTATTGATGATTTTTTGAAGGGAAAAATCACAGAGTCAGACATTAATATGATGTATGAAATTGTAAATTACCGCTATATGAATCAGCTTCCAATGATTATCAGTACAGAAAAATCATTGAGAGAATTAATCCAATTTGATGAAGCGATTGGAAGCAGGATTATAGAAATGAGCAGGGAGCATGTGGTGGTATTTAAGGACAAAAGTTTGAATTATCGATTAAAACAGGAGGTGGTGTAAATGTCGGTATTTAAGGATAACTGGGATGGATATGCTGGTAAGACATGGATGGTTTCTGTCCGTTATAAGGATTGGAAAAATAAATCTCATCAGCATCGAAAACGTGGGTTTGCAACGAAAAAGGAAGCGCAGGAATATGAGAGAGAATTTATTGCCAAGAAAACAGGAAATACCCATATGGCAATGGATACTTTTATCAATATTTATTTAGCTGATTTGAAACCGCAAATTAAGCTTAGTACATATCTAACGAAGGTACAGATTATTGATACCCATATTCGTCCATATTTTGGAGAAAAGCCATTGGAGGAAGTGACCTCTACGGACATTTTGCAGTGGCAAAATGAGCTGCTAAGTAAGAGAGATGAAAAAGGGAAGGGATATTCTGAGACATATCTTCGTACAGTTCAAAATCAATTGAATGCTATGTTTAATCATGCGACAAAGTATTATAAATTAGCAGACAATCCCTGTGTGCGTGTGAAGAAGATGGGAAAATCTTATGCCAAGGAAATGGATTTTTGGACCAAAGATGAATATATGAAATTTGCAGATGCAGTAAAGGATAAACCAGTTACCTATTATGCATTTGAGATTCTTTATTGGACAGGAATTCGTTGCGGAGAACTCTTAGGTCTCACGAAAGCAGATTTTGATTTTGAAAAGCGCACAATGAAAATTGACAAACAGTTGCAGGTGCTTGAGGGAGAGGAAATGATTACTTCTCCTAAGACAGAAAAAAGTAATCGTATTATTGAATTGCCACAATTTTTGTGTAATGAAATGGAAGATTATTTTGGGATGCTTTACAAGTTGAAAGATAACCAAAGAGTTTTTGATATCTCTAAAAGCTATCTGCATCATGAAATGGATCGTGGTAGCAAGAAGGCAGGTGTAAAACGCATCCGTGTACATGATTGCAGACATTCAGCCTGTGCAGCTTTAATTGAACTGGGATTTTCTCCAGTACAGATTGCTGAAAGACTTGGTCATGAAAGTGCAACGATTACGACGAGATACGCGCATTTGTATCCTTCTGTACAAAGGGATATGGCAAATGGGTTAGATCAAATGTTTCGAGAAAATAGCAAGAACGAAGAAAGTGAGGATTAAAAATGTCAAAGATATATCGAAGAAGTACGCTAGTTAAAAATACAAAATCAAAGAAAGATAAAAACCGAAAGCGAAGTGTGATTATGAACTTTCGTGTATCGCCAGAAGAGAAAGAACTTATTGATAAAAGAATCGAATTATCAGGGCTTGGGAGAGCAGATTATTTTATCGAGAGTTGTATGTATCAAAAACTTTTGGTTAAGGGAAATATTAAAACCTTTGATGCAATTAGAGAAACAGTAAAGGATATTAATGACAAATTAATTGGTCTTGCATCGGTGGATGAACTAGATGAGAGAACACTAGAATCACTACGTATGGTGTTAGAAATTCTTGATCGTGTTTTTGCATCAGAGGGCAAATAAAAAGAAAAGAGGATAGTGATTATGAGTAGAAAAACAACAGATGAAAAATTAGAAAATGCACAGGAGCAGGTAAAAAAATGGCAGGCAGAGGAAAGAAAATATAGACAGCAATTAAATGCTGAAAATAGAAAAAAGAGAAATCACATTTTGATTCAGCTAGGTGTGCAGGTGGAGAGTATCCTTGGAAGAACTCTTGAAACAGAAGATATTGGAAGATTGAATTCTTTTCTAAAAATGCAGGAGCGCAATGGAAATTATTTTTCTAAAGCAATGAATAAGTCCGCTGGTTCTTCTGAAAGTATAGGGGAGTAGGTTTACTTTACCTTCCCTTATATGTTTTACATAAGGGCGCACTTATACGTGGGCGAAGCCCAGCGTTATGATAAGTGCGCCAGTTGCACTGGAGGCTTGGTATCACAGCTCTTTATAAAACCAAGGCTGTGATATTGCCTGCGGAGCAATGCCAGGGGAAAATCCTGGCAAAATAAAGGTCGCGGTAAGCGACAAAATAGAGGCAGGTGAGTAGGTATGGCAATATTTCATTGTAGTATCAAACTAATCGGCAGAAAAGATGGACGTGATGCAGTTGCTAGTGCTGCCTATCGTGCTGGTGAACGATTGTATGATGAAGAGTATCAGGAATCATATGATTATACAAGAAAACAAGGTGTGGTTATGAGTGAAATTGTTTTGCCTGAAAATGCACCAGATCGACTGAAAAATCGAGAAGTGTTATGGAATGAGGTGCAGAAAATAGAATCCCAAAAGAATGCGCAATTCGCAAGAGAAATAGAGGTAGCATTTCCAATTGAAATGACAAGAGAAGAACAAATATCTTGTGTCCATGAATACGTACAGACTAATTTTGTTTCGAAGGGAATGATTGTGGATTTGGCGATTCATGATAAAGGAAATGGGAATCCTCATGTGCATATTATGTTACCCCTCCGAGGATTTGATGAAGACAAAAATTGGATGCAGAAAAAGAAAACAGTATTTGCAAATGATAGAGATGAAAAAGGAAGAGCAATTTTTAATCCAGAAAAGCCAAGCTACGATCCTAAAAATAAAGAGTCCACTAAGCAGTACCGTATTCCTGTTTTGGATGAAAATGGAGAGCAAAAGGTTAGAGCGCGTAAAGGCAAGGGGAAAGAACTTTTGTGGGAAAGAATTACCATCTCTATGAATGATTGGAGTAATTTAGATCAGGCAGAAGTATGGAGGGCATCCTGGGCAGAATGTTGTAACAAATATTTAGATGAGGAACACAAAATTGACCACCGTTCTTACGCAAGGCAGGGCATTGAAAAAATTCCAACCATACATGAAGGTCCTTATGCTAGAAAAATGGAAAAAGAGGGGCATCTTTCTGATCGGTGCAATGAAAATCGAAAAATAAAAAAAGCAAATAGTCGTTTGGAAAAAATAAAAGAGTTAGTGCAAACAGTTATGAAGAAGGCAGGTGATTTGTATGAGCGATACCGACGAATTAGTAGAAATTATGAAAGTGTTGGGAGACAGCGAGGAGATCATCTCAATAATGGAAACACAAGAAGCTACCATAGAAGAATTGGAGCAGGAATTAAAAGAGACAAAGGTGAACTTAGTAGAATACAAGAATCTAAATCGTTTACAAGCTTCACAGATAGAGTTATTGCTGCAACAGAACAAGACATTGCGAGAGCAGCTCGCGGAATTGTTCAGGTCCGTGAATGGCTAGAGAAAGGGAAGGAGCATAGGCATGTGAGACGGAGGTAGGCAGATGAATGATTGAAAAAATCGCTTAGACAGATTATACTATAAATGTTTGTTTTTGGGTGAATCCCATAATAATGATGTCCCGAAAGATTGTGTCGTGAATTGTACAAACTTATAGTAAAAAGGGAGGAGTTTTAATTCTGCCAAAATCAATTAAATTCTGCCAAAGATATTGAAAGAAGGAACTACAGATGATACAAGTAGATAGACTTCTCGCCGAATCTGACTAGGGGGAAACGAATGTTCAATATTATTATATGTGATGATAATGAAATATTTGCACGTTATGAAGAGAAATTAATTCGAAATATATTGGAGACTAATGTAAAGGATGAATACAAAATCTATTTATACTTTAGTAGAGAAGAATTGCTTTCCAACAATGACAATCTATGTGATATAGACTTGATTCTTATGGATGTAGAATTGGGCGATAATAATGGAATTGATATATTAAAGAATATAAATAATATTGATCAAACTGTGGTTGCTATTGTGTCATCTTTTATTGATTATGCTCCAGAGGGATACAAAGTAAAAGCATATCGATATTTATTAAAGTCTTCCTCCGCTTTTGAAGAAGGATTAAGAGAAATTATTGAATATGCATATGGCAAGTTTTGTAAGTCGCAAAGAAGAATTTTTCAATATGAATTTAGAGAAAAGAAACTTTTATTTACCTTTAATGACTTAATATACGTTGAAAGTAAATTACATTATTTATACTTTCATTTTAAAGAAAAGGAACAGGTTTATTCTATAAGAAAGACATTGGATGAAATTGAAAAAGAATTAGAATGTAGTATTTTTCTTCGTGTTCATAAAAGTATCCTGGTAAATGTAAATTATATAAAAGATATACGAAAATATGAAGTTGAATTATTTAATGGAACCATGCTAAGTGTAGCACAAGGGAAATATGAAGATGTTATCATGAGGTATGGTCACTATATTGGAGAACAATATGATTGAATATATTTATGGTTTTATTAATACAATTGTTTATATATTGGTTTTAGCTTATTTTTCTAATTCATTGATTAAGTTGAATAGGCACAAAAACTATTCACCAATAGTACATAGTCTGTTTTTTGTGTTATGGATTGCGATAGAATATACAGTATCAGTTACATTGAATAATTATGTTTTTACGAAAATGGTCATAATTGTTTTGATTAATTGTTTAATGATATATATATGGTACGATAAGAGATTCCTAAAATGTATATTTATTGCTTTTATTTATCAAGCATTGGTGTTACTGTGCGATTATATTTCTATGGTTTTTTTGATGAAAGTTAATCAGCAAATTAATCTTGAAAATATAACAAGTTCGTTATCTGGATTTATGGTAAGCATTTTGAGTCAAGTAGTGCTAATTTCCTTAGTATTTACTATTATACGCATTTCAAAAAAAGACGAATTACTTACAGACCAAACATGGATTAAGTTAAGCATTATGCCTGTTATTTCGATATTATGTATAACCGCAATGTATATTAATTTTACTGAAAGTTCTACAGATCATCAAAAAAATACGATTTTATTGCTTTCTATTGTTTTTATTTTTATAAATTTGTACGTATATTATTTAGTTTATGAAGTTGCTGCTGGTAAAGAAGCAGAAGGGAAAGCAAGGCTCTTAAAAGAAAAAAACAATCAAATATATAAAAGTTATATCGAAACTGTTGGAAACTATAAATATATTCGCAAAAAAGAACATGAGTACCAAAACATCTTGCTAGCTCTTTTGGCTTTAGCTAAGGAAGATAATAATGAAGAAATAATTAATGTGGTAGAAAAAGAATTGGATATAAAAGATGATAGAGAATATCATTTTGATACGAACAACAGTGTTACGAACTTGATTTTTAATCATATGTATCATGTTGCTGAAGAAAAAAATATTTTGCTTTCATATAAGTTTAACGATTTAAGTAAAATTCCTTTGTCGGAAAGAGATATAGCAGTGCTTTATTGTAATTTGATAAAAAATTCCATAGAGGCATGTGATAAACTTGCTGAGAAACGTCGAATCTTTGTAAGTTCACATTGTCAGGAAAGTAATTTTATATTGAAAATTGAAAATCAGTTTGATGGACAACTACGACAAGATAATAATAAATTGTTTTCGATCAATAAGAATCCAGATGAACATGGATATGGATTAGAAAATATAAAAGAAATAGTTACAAAATATGATGGTTTTTTAACGAATGAAATAGATGGAAATTTGTTTCGAATTGTGATTGTGATTCCTATTGAAAATTACGAAAGGGATAGAAAAATATAATAATTATTCTTGATTAATTAAGAGATAGATGCGTGAAGTGTCTATCTTTTTTCTTTTTTTAAATTCTGCCTGATTTGTTTAAATTCTGCCAGATATATTGAAAAAAGGAATTGCATATGGTAAAAACTATTTAGATTGTTTGAGAGATACGAAATATAGGTGGTGCAATACAGATGGAAAGGATAAACCGTAGAAGTTTTACAGAAATGTTTGCAAATAGGCTAACAAAAGAAATGATAAAAACTGACGTTATAGGCGAAGAAAAAAAAGAATACATGATATATGCTCTAGAATTGTTATTTGAAAATGTCATTTCGTCGCTAATTATATTAGTATTAGGAGGTATTGCAGGCTGCCTAATAGAGACTGGTTTGTTTTTGATTTGTTTCCTGGCATTAAGAAAATATTCAGGAGGATTTCATTGTGAGAGAGAAATATCTTGCTATTTTTTAACCATTCTTTCCTATGTCGGTATATTGATTACTTATACTTTTATAAACAAAAATGAAAGTTGGATTATTATAACAATACTTGTTGCTATTTCGTTTATTATGATTCTAGCGATAGGCACAGTGAATCATCCGAATTTAAGGTTAGATGAAGATGAACTATGTGCTTCTAGAAATAGAGCAAGGTTAATAGCGATTTTGATTTGCTTAAGTTTGATTATCGCGGAAAAAGTGGGAATTCATTGCAGATTCCTATTGTTTCCAGGATTTTCAATAATCTTATGTGCAATTTCGTTAATGCTTGCAAAAATTACAAAACAGGAGGTGAAATCATGAAGGAATTTAAGAAAAAGATTCTGAAGACTACTGCAATTTTAGCTGATGCTAACGCAATTGCGAAGGATAAAAGTACTAGCTTTTGTCCAGGATTTTTCTATCAGCCAAAGCGTCCAAAAGAAAAAAAGAATCACTAATCAAAGTGCAGTGAGTGGTTAGTGATTCTATGTTTATTGTAGCAAGATTAGTATATCATATTATTGATATGATACAACAGTGAAAATTATTTATTGGAGGAAAAATTTTATGAAGAAGAAAATAGCGATTATATTAATGGGTTTAATGATTGTCTCTCAATCGGCAGTTGCTAATGCAGCGAGTAAAGATACAGATGCTATATTAAAAGCAAGTGATCCGTGGGCGAATGGAGGGCGTGTATTATGTCGTCAGATTGCAACTTATGGAAAGGTGTCTTCCGCTAGTATAAAGTCTGTAGCATGGGTTATGGAATATAAAGGTTCAGATGCGCAATGGCATTATCAAACGCCATCGAATAAGTGGAAAAGATTTAGTCCAGGGACATCTGTACCAACATTGACAGGAAAAATGTATAGTCAATGTTATCAGAGATTGCAGTTGAACCCAGAAGGATCTGGAGACTCTGGAAAGGGTGGAATTGCTACTGGTCATGTCAATGTAGTAGTCAAATAACATAGGAAGAGATTGGTTTGATTATATTAACTGAATAGCTGTAATTAGTGTACTGGTTATAAAATAGTAGGATTAATTTTTGATAATGTATTATATTGTACCTTAGACTTAAAATAGATTTTTACATATTAATCCTACTAAATTATGACCATTATACTATTAATATTAATGATGCGAAATTAGATAGATTCAATGAAAATTTAGCTTGTTGCACATAATAAAAACTTTCAAAATTTGGTGGTTAAAATGATAAAGAATAATATTAAAGTATTGCTTAGGTCACGATTTGTATTGGGTTCAATGATTATACTCTCAGGTTTTGTTATATTTGAAATATTAGCTCTATATGGGAAAAAATGGCCAGTAACAGAACCATTAGGAAATGCTATGACATTAAGCGTGTATTTGTTTATAGCAATGATGTTTATTGCATATGAATATATGCGTAATTTTTTTAATAATGGTGTGGCAGAGATTGTAAATGTTTTAGATAAAAAGGGGAAAAATGTAATCTCTGCTTTTTTAATTATTGGATTATATTCTTCTTTATTGTGTTTATGCATAACAATTCTTGTAATTTATGAATTTTTGTATTATAAAATATCAGACCCTAATCATGAGTATATTCTTCATATTATTCTTGCGGTATTTTTGAATATTTATATGGTGATGATTTTGGCTTCGATTATAGGTACAACATTAGCATGCATAAAAAACAGAATCGCTGTATATTCGATTATTACAATGATGACATTATTTTCTTCTCCTTTTGCTGAAAATGTAGCATACTCAATAGATATGGCAAGCTTATCCAATGGAAGTATGGTGGGAAAGATTGTTTTCAAAATTATTTCTTTTTTTTATATAATGCCGCGTTTTAATATGAGAGCAATGCCAAGGGCTGAATTTGGAGAACCAATTTTACCATATCGTTTTTGTATTATTTTATTTTGGATATTATTTTTTGTTTTTATCGGTTTTATTTTGAGAAAAAAGAAAAAAATATATATAGTAAGTTCAGTCACATTATGTTTGATAATGTTTATAGGGTTCAATACACCTGCTTCAAGGATGGATGACAAGTTGGATGCATATCAAAATGGGATTCCTGACACATTATATGTTACATCTGGAATGTATCAAGAAAAAATAAAAAGACCTGATTACAAAATTAATGAATATGACATGAAACTAAGCATTAAAAGTAATTTGACTGCAGACATAGCAATGAAAGTTTCTAATAGTTTACAACAATATGATATGACTTTGTACCGAAAATATATAGTGTATGATGTAGAAAACCAAAATGGGGAAAAACTGAAATATAAACAGTTCGGAGATTATATTTCCATATACAATAGAAAACAGTTGGATATAACTGAAATAAGAATTAAAACAAAAGGAAATTCAAGTGATTGCTACGCAAATTATCAAGGTTGTTATTTGCCAGGATATTATTTGTATTATCCGAGAGCAGGATTTGTCGATGTCTATAATATGACTTATGGAAGTATTATTCCAAATTTTGTGAGCGAAAAAACTTTATTTAAGGTAGAAGTATTCCCTAAAAAAGATTATATTTCTAATCTCCCTAAAATAGGAAATAAATATGTCGGTAAATGTGATGGGTTTACTTTGGTAAGAGGATTTTACAAGAAAAAAAATCTAGGTAATGGGAATGTTTTGGTATATCCATATTTGGATGAATTTACCATTCATGATGGAAAAAAGAGTGAAGAAGAATGTTGGGATGATAGTTTTCAATTATCTTCTGAACAATTAAAAAAAGATAAGATTAAGAATAGTATAATATTTAAAGACCCAGGAGTGCTTGATGGCGATGCTTATGGATTTAAGGCATATGGAAAAAATCAGATTTTTGTAAATGTGGGAGGGGCTTTTTACTATTCGGATGATAATTAATAAAAGAACAATGAAAGAATTTTAAAGGAAAAATAATTTTTTGATACATATTGACGAGGTGGCAAAATGTTAAGAATAAAAGGATTAACAAAGAAGTTTAGAAAAAAAGAAGTGCTTCATGGGATAAATCTAGAATTGGGGAAGGGTGTATATGGTTTACTTGGGGAAAATGGAGCTGGTAAATCTACACTTATGCGTACAATACTAGGCTTATATAGCGAGTATTCTGGGGAAATTATGTTTGATGGCGATTCATTAACAAATGATCAGATAGGGTATTTGCCACAATATTTTAATGGATTAGAGGAACTCAAGGTAAAAGAATTACTTAAGTATTTTGCAGATATTAAAAAAATATCTTCAAAACGCGTTGATGAGGAAATTGAGAGAACCTTAAAAATGGTTAACTTGATTGAAAGAAAAAACAGTAAAGTAAAAAATTTGTCTGGAGGAATGAAACAGAGAGTAGGTATAGCACAAACCCTTCTTGGTAATCCTGAGATTCTTATATATGATGAACCAACAGTGGGACTTGATCCGAAAGAACGCATCCGTTTTGGAAATATTATAGAAGAAGAAAAGAATAATAAAATAATCTTAATATCTACCCATATTGTTTCGGATATTGAGTGTTTATGTGATAAGATTATCATAATGAAAGAAGGGCATATTTTAGGTGTGTATACTCCTGTGGAGCTTGCAATGCAAGCGGAAGGTCATGTTTATGAAATGACAGAAGAAAATTACAATAAAATAAAAAATCAATCAATATTAGTAAGAAAATATTTGGATGAAAAGGAATTTCGCATTCGTGTTATTTCAGAAAATATGGGACTGAGTGGTCATGTTGCACCTACTGTGGAGGATGGTTATTTATGGATATCAAGATAAGTGTAAAAACATTAGGGAAATCATTTTTAGTTCCAATACTATTTAATAGTATTTTGATTCCAATAATTGTAATTATGGTTGCAAAAACTCAGAATGAATACAATCTTTTATTTTCGGCTAATGTTATGACGCAAATGTTTACACCTTTTTTGGGTTCGTTTGTAGTGTTTACATATATGAGTAAATATATAGATACGCGCGGGAATGAAATTTATTTTGTTGTAAATAAAAATAAAAGTTCCGAAATATTAAAATTGTATTGTATTTATATTATTACTAATACTTTTTGGTTTATAGTGTATAGTTGTTTGAATAAAAAATTTGCGCTGGAATGGGTACATATAATAATACTTACTTTTTTCTATATGGTTGCAACATATTTCTTATGTTTTTGGTTTAAAAGTGTGTCATTGGCAAGCATACCTATTTTTTTATATACAATTTATTCTATAGTGGGCTTGGAAGCATTTAATAGTAAACTGTCGTATTATGAATGTTGTGGTGTTACAGGAGAAACAATTGTTTCAAAATATTTTTATTTTATAGTTGCTGCGTTTTTCCTCCTTATAGTAGGAAAAAGACTAAATAATTCATTCGAAAAGTATAATGAATAATCAGAAGTCTATGGGATAATAAAAATTGAGTTGATATTTGATTCAAATTGTATATAAAAACATTAGAAGCATGCGCTTCCATCGTGAAGATGTCTTGTGACGATACTGACATCATGGTAAACTAAAAATTGACCGAGCGATGAAATTTCTGGGAAGAGTTGTTATTTGCTCTACCTTTTTGTGATATTGGAGGAAAGAATTTGGGCGAAATACCTTATGATTATCAGATTGTAAAGTTGGATTCCAGCTTTTTTGTCAATTACCCATCAAGTACCTATCCTTAACTGATGCAAAAGGATAATAGACCATATACCTGTTTATTATTCCAAACACATTATGATTATTTTATTTGTGTTCCATATAGAAGTTATATAAGACATAAAAATGCTTTCAAGTTCAAAGGTACAAAAAGATCAAGACAGAAATCATCAGGATTGGATTATTCAAAGATGGTTATTGTAAAAGACAATACATATATTAGCGATATCCCTGCGGTGATCGATAAAGATGAGTATAATGAAACAATCACATATATTAAAAAGATACAAGCAGATTCGTTAAAATATTTGGATGGATACATTCAGCATATTAAAGATGGAACAAAATCTGCGCCTGATTTTATTCGTAATTATGCTTATACAACATTGGCATATTTTCATAATGAAATGGGGATTTGATATAAGAGGATATGAATTTCATGTGACAAAAATGTGAGCAAAATCCTCCGAATTTCCTAAGAATAACTAGAATAATTGGAATAGTCATACCATATATTGGTGTGGCAGAAAGATAAGACCACACAATACGGTGCTCGGTATCGAGTTCGAGTAGACGAAAATGTCCAAGGGCAAAGCAGATTATTCTCCAAGAGGTAAACTGTCTTATCCTGAAAGAATAAAATAAAACATAAGTAACAGACCTTGAAAAGGACTCACACATCCCTTTCCAAGGTCTGTTCTTTTGTTTATTAATCCTTGTAGTATAAGGCGTTGATGGGATTTATGACTCTTGTTTGAGTTAATTTTACAGATAACCATTAATAAGTATTATGGGTACTCTTTATCTATGGGTGGAGGATAAGCTGCTTTGCCCTTTGGAGGATAAAGTATGTTGCCCTTTGATATAACGAAGTCTGAAGAATACAGTATTTATGCGGGTTCAAAGGATTTTGAAAAGCGATTTGATAACATAATGATAACACTTGATAATTGAGCATTATTTATGTGTAATGCAAAAGATTATCAGGTGAGGTTTCAGTAAAGACTAAAAAGGTCTTGTTAAGCTAATGAATAGCTTAGCAAGGCCTTTTCTTTTTGCCCTTATGTTAGCCGATGTAAATAATTCAGTCGATGGTTGAAACGGAAGCTCAGAAGGAATTCATGAGGTACGCATTTCTAAAAGAACCCAAAACACCAATCGGCAAACTTGTTGCCGGAGCATGGCGGAAGTTTAAGGATTGGTGGGATATGCACAAACGGAAGGCGGTTGAAGAAAAGACCAGGGAAAGTGTCTTGGGCAGACTGTCAGATTTAAAGAAAGAGACCGCTGAACGGCCAGGGAATCAGGGGATACCTAAAAAGCACAGAGGACCGGAACTGGATTAAACTATTTCCTTGATAGACAGTGACGGGGGCGTGCCACGCTCCTGTTATATGTCATAAGTTATCAAACTGCTTCTGTAATCCAAGATAGAACGGATCAAGCTGATTCGGGAACATACCCATCAAGATATTATAATTACTCTCTGCATGTTCTAAAGATGGGGAGAAGTCTTAAAAACCAAATATGGTTTTACTGGTTTTTACTATCTTAGACAACAAAATCCTGTATGTTGTTGTTTGATGAAGAAATAGATCTAGATATAGTGAACGGTAAGAATTCAGTATAAAAATAGACTTCTAAATGCGCTATAGTTTGGACTATATAAAATTATTAAAACCAAAAATATTGACATTTGGTTTTAATGGTGCTATATTTATTCTGGAGGTGATCATATGGGTAATGTGCAGGCTTATAACGCAAGTTTTTTACCTTTAAGTAATGGAAGTATTGACTATTCGTATTTTTTGGATGAATTGATAGATGCAACTGCCAAACTTGAGGTGTATAAAGAGAAGATTGTTGATAGCAAGTTGGAAAGCAACTGGTTCATGCCGACATTACAGCAAAAAGAAGCGCTGGCTTCGTCTTTGCTAGAAGGAACGCAGGCTACACTTGATGGAGTACTTACAAATCAGGCAGAGCCAAATGATTCTGATCAGAATATTAACGAAGTTCTCAATTATTTTAATGCTTCGAAAAAAGGCATTAATATTTTGGGGAGAGAAGATTTTTCGAATGAATTCTTTTGTGAGCTACATTCTATTTTGATGAATGGGAATGTG
>JAILGL010000172.1 GCA_024696825.1 Lachnospiraceae bacterium | reverse complement strand
ATTATAGTATTTTTAGTAGTGGCAGTTTTATTATTTATATCAGTTAAGGATTACTTTACCCAGGATAAGGTTATAGTTAAAATCGTAATTCTTAATTCTGCCTATGATGATGCTGAGATAGAGAAAATGGAAAAGAAGATTGCTAAGGAGCTTAAGCTTACAGGAAGAGCTGTAGTTAAGATTGATCCGGGATATTCTACAGATACCTATGATTCTAAGCAGGCTCTTATGACACTTCTTAATGCAGGTTCAGTAGATATAGTAATAGGTGATGAAAAAGGCTTTGATTTCTGGGCTCAAAGTGGATACTTTATGTGTCCGGAGGTTTATGATCAGGTTAAATTCTATGAGGATATAGATACTGACTGCAGACATTATACGAATTATACCTCAGGCCGTGATATTAGAAAGGGCGTAAAGGGTAAGGGTAAGTATAATTATGGAATTAAGATAAGTGACAGTTCTATATTTAAGAGTATGAAGGGTGTCACAGATGATGAGATGTTTATCGGAGTTAATGTGGAAACCAAGCAGGATGAGTATTCATTAATGGCTGAGAAATATTTACTGGGCGAAGTATATAAGAATAGAAAATAAAAATATAACCCTCCCTACCATAAGCTTAAAACTTAGTGGTAAGGAGGGTTTTTAGGTTGTGATTAAAAATATTATTTAGAAATAATACTTATGAAATATCAAATTAATCAAAAAGCTTTATATCGCCTTCTTCGCCATAAACCTTGAATCCGTCAAAGCCTGCGTTTTCGATTTTGTTTAGGTATTTACCAAGCTTCTTAGGTCTCTTTATAAGAGATACATTCATGGTCTCTCTTAAGGTATCAGCATATTTAAATGCATCCTTCATATTATCATCATCGAAGAAAAGTGCGATTTTCTTAGGCTTATCAGCCATCTTAAGATTCTCATCCTCACTAAGAATTCCGAAGATTCTTTCAAAACCAATGGAAAAACCAACGGCTGGAATGTCCTGCTTTAAGAACTTTCCAATGAGATTATCATAACGGCCACCACCTGCAACAGCTCCGCTATAGCCATCTACAGCGACCTCGAAGATGGTACCTGTGTAATAACCCTGGCCCCTTACAAGAGATGGAGTGAACTTAAGCTCATAAGCATTATCTGTAATGGCATTAACTGTATTTATAATACCAAGAAGTCTGTCTGCATACTCTGTACAGCCCTCAATATGTCTTACATCCTCTAAGGAAAGGGATTCGCTCTTAAATATACTTAAGAACTTAGAAATGGGATCTGATGGAAGACCGATTTCTTCAAGCTCTTCCTTAACCCCATCCATACCGATTTTATCTAATTTATCAAAGGCGATGGAAATCTTATCAAAGTAAGAATCATCAAAGCCTGAATAAGTAAATATAGCTTTAAGGATACGACGGTCATTTAACTTAATAGTGAATTTATCAAGACCAATGGCCTTAAGAGCCTTAGCTGTAGTAAGAATAAGGTCTGTTTCAGCATCGCTGTCAGGATTACCGATAATATCTATATCGCACTGCATAAACTCTCTTAAACGACCCTTCTGAGGTCTCTCAGCTCTATAAACTCTATCCATCTGAATTACCTTAAATGGAGTAACCAGATTTTCCTTGTTGGCTGCATAATATCTTGAAAGCGGAAGGGTAAGGTCATATCTAAGACCCATGTCAGAAAGGGAATTCTCTGTAGGAGAGTTTTCCAAAGCATTTTCTAACTTCTTTCCACGCTTTAATACCTTGAATATAAGATTTAAATTCTCACCACCATCGCTTTTATCTAAGTTCTCGGCAGCTTCTAGAATAGGAGTAGTTATACGCTCATAACCAGCTTTTTTATAAGTGTTAGCAATAATATTCTGTAAACTGTCCCTAAGCTCTGCTTCTGTAGGGAGATAGTCTCTGGTTCCTTTAATAGGTGAAGTTTTCATAATTAAAACCTCCTTCGTCTAAAAACATTCACTAAAATATTATACTAATAAAAGACTGCTTGTCAAATGATTGGTTTGAAAATAAAGGAAATAATTAAAAAAAATGCACATTTGCTATTGATAAATATCGCCTTATAAATTAAAATAAACTATGATTGTAAATTAATAAAGTAAATGAATGGAGGACATCGTAATGGAATCTAAACTTAAAGTCGGTATCTTAGGTGGTACAGGTATGGTAGGACAGAGATTTATATCTCTCCTTGATAATCATCCTTGGTTTGAGGTGGTTACTATAGCAGCAAGCCCTAGAAGTGCCGGAAAGACATATGCTGAGGCAGTAGGAGACAATTGGAAAATTGAAACGCCAATGCCAGAGGCTGTGAAGAATATTGTAGTTAAGAACGTAAGCGATGTAAATGATGTTGTTGATGGTATTGATTTTGTATTCAGTGCTGTTAATATGTCAAAGGATGAGATTAAGAAGATAGAAGAAGAGTACGCTAAGACTGAGACACCTGTAGTTTCAAACAACAGTGCTCACAGATGGACACCTGATGTTCCTATGGTAGTACCTGAGCTTAATCCAGAGCACCTTGCAGTTATCGAGAATCAGAAGAAGAGACTTGGTACAACTCGTGGATTTATCGTAGTTAAGCCTAACTGCTCTATCCAGAGTTATACACCTGCACTTCATGCTCTTAGAGAATTTGAGCCTACAGAGGTTGTAGCTACTACATATCAGGCTATCAGTGGTGCTGGTAAGAACTTCAAGGACTGGCCTGAGATGCAGGGTAATATCATTCCATTTATCAGTGGTGAGGAAGCTAAGAGCGAGGATGAGCCACTTAGAATCTGGGGTGAGATTAAGGACGGCGTTATCGTAAAGGCTGAAAGCCCTGTTATTACAACTCAGTGTATCCGTGTACCTATTTTAAATGGTCATACAGCAGCTGTATTTGTTAAGTTTAAGAATAAGCCTTCTAAGGAAGAAATCCTTAAGAAGTGGGCAGAGTTCAAGGGATTACCTCAGGAGCTCGACCTTCCAAGTGCACCAAAGCAGTTCATCCAGTATAGAGAAGAGGATGACAGACCTCAGGTTCAGCTTGATGTTGAATATGAGAACGGAATGGGTGTTACTATCGGACGTTTAAGAGAGGATACTCTCTATGATTACAAGTTTGTAGGACTTTCACATAATACTAAGAGAGGTGCTGCAGGCGGAGCTGTTCTTATAGCTGAGCTTCTTGCTAAGCAGGGATATATTACAGCTAAATAATTTGCTTAATTTTTTAAATATAATAATAATTGTAATTATATACAGTCGGGGTTTATACCTCGACTGTGTTATAATATAAAAAAGTAATTTGAAAACGAGAAGATTATAATGTATTGAAAGGAGCTTTAGATTATGGTAAGCGCAATACTTGGGGATATCATTGGCTCACCCTATGAAAAGAGCGAAAACAAAGAAAAGGCAAAGGATATTTTATTAATAGATGGCGGTAGTCATATAACAAAATATTCAGTACTTTCACTTGCAGTAGCTAATGGTCTTTTAAAGGCCTATGGTAATTCTAAAAAGACAACTGATTCTGTTAAGGAAGACCTTTTAAAGGCCGGTAATGAATATGCCAATAAGCTTGATTTTGGCGATGAAATTAAGGCGTGGTTTGACCTTAGAGGTAAGAAGGTAAGCAGAAAAACAAGCTGTACTGCTGCATGTATGGTATCCAGTGTAGCTTATGTTTATAACAGTCTTAGATATGTAGAGCGTTATGCTGAAATAGTAGCTAAGACAATTAATATTCATCCTGATTCAGTAAAGGGTGCAAAGGCAGTTGCTGCCGCTACATTTCTTGGAAGACAGGGTGTTGGTAAGGAATATATTAAAGATTATATTACTGATACATATTATTATGATCTTACTCATACAGTAGAAGAGTTAAGAGCTTCATATACTGCTACAAACAGCTGTAACGAGACATTTGTCGCTGCATTTACAGCATATATGGAGGGAGATGACTTCGAGAAGGTTGTTCGTCTAGCCATGAGTATAGGCGGTAACAGTAATGAGGTTGCTATAATGGCAGCAACTATGGCTGGTTCCATATATGAGATCAAAAAGGATTTGATTCATCTTGGACATGCTAAGCTTGATACTGTTGAGAAGGCTCTTTTAGATGAGTATGATGAGAAGCTTACAAAGCTTAAGAAGAGTAGAAAAGATAAGTTTGATAAGATTCTTAGTTATAAGGGATTCTTCGATAAGAAGGCGAAAACTGAGTGGTATGCACCTCAGGTAGAGGGTAATGAGTCACCATTCCCATTCCCTGTATATACTGAAGAAATAACATATCTTGAGAACCTTGTATTAGATAAGGATTTTGGAGATTTCAACTATGTTGATACTCTTGAAAGATATGATTTAACCAATGAGATTTCTCAGTTTAAGGATGCAGTAAAGCTTGCTAATCCATATTTACTTAAGGCTATTCTTACAGCTGTTGTAAGACAGGAAAGATTTGTGGATGGAAGTATTGCAGACGCAGTAAGATTCGGCGTTGTAAGCGAGGCTCTTGACATTCTTTCTAAGAAGCTTACAGATAAGATGTATTAATACTTTTATTCGGAGGTAGATAGTGAATCCGGGACGCTATATAGTTGCAGCTATAATAATAGTTATCATTTTAATTATAATGTGGTATATCAAAATGCTGAATAAATTTCAGAAAATAGAGGATACCATGGATGAAACGGATAGCATGATTAAGGTTATTTTATTTGAATATGTTCAGGAAATATATTTAATTAGAAATCTTTTTATGAAATATAAATTTGCCCCAGAGGAGTTTTCCTTTGAGGCAGAAGAAATTGAACAGATAACAGGAAGCATTAATGATAATAATGCAATTGACGTATATAAGGAAATTAAGGCACAAGATGATACACTGAATGATAAATTTGCTGATATATGTAATTATTTTCCAAAGGCTGATTTGGATGAGTATCTGGAGATAAGAAAAAGAATTGAATTTTTGACTGAGAATTACAATACTAATATATCCGAATACAAGAAATGTATCGAGATATATAATGCCGGATTTAAAGTGTCTCCGGGAAGTATTGTAGCCAAGCTTTCAGGAAGAAAGCCTATAGAAATCAGTGAAAAATTAAAGGAAGCGTGAGGTGTAATATGATAAAATTACCAGCAATATTTAAAGAACATATGGTTCTTCAGAGAAATAAAAATATAAGAGTCTGGGGCGAGTCACAGGCTTCATTTGTAACAGTTTCTCTTAGCGATATTAGTGTAACCGTTAAAGTTATAGATGGTAAGTTTATGGCTATATTACCTGCATTTGAAGCAGGTGGACCATATATGCTTAAGGTAGTAGAGGGTGAGATGACAGGCGATGGAGTGCTTAACTTAAAGGATAATGTCATAATCGGTGACGTTATGATAGGTGAAGTATGGATTGCCTGCGGTCAGTCTAATATGGAGCTTGAGCTTCAGAATTCCTACATGGGTAAAGAGGTTATGGAAAAGGCTGACAACAAGCTTGTAAGATATTATTACACTCCTAAGATGGCTTATGAGTGCCAGGAATTAGAGGAACTCAAGGAAAAGTCTGAGTGGGAGCTTTGTAATAAAGACTATGCAAACCCTGAACATATGGGTAAATGGTCAACAGTGGCATATTATTATGCTGATAAATTAAGTAAGGAATTAAATGTAACAGTTGGTATTATAAATGCTAACTGGGGCGGAACTCATGCTTATTGCTGGATGAGCAGGGAAAAGCTTGTGGATGACAATCATATTAAGAGATTTATGGATGAATATGATGAGATAACCAAGGATATGAGTATGGAGCAGTATCTTAAGGATGTTGCTTATTATGAGGAATATCAGGCAGGCTTTGATAAGCGCTGTGGTGAGTATTATGCAACTCACGAGAATCCAAGCTGGGATGAGTGTATAGAGCTTTGTGGTGAGAATATGTATCCGGGTCCTGTAGGACCTCGTTCCTTCGTTCGTCCTGCCGGCTTATATGATGTGATTCTTTCACAGATTATACCTTATACCATCGCCGGAGGCCTTTATTATCAGGGAGAAGAGGACGATCAGACACCTGAGGCTTACTACTATCTCTTAAGAGGTATAGTAGAGCAGTGGAGAGAGGATTTTATGGATGAGAACCTTCCATTCCTTATCGTTCAGCTCCCAATGTTTAAAAATGCCTGTGATGGCGAGCTTACTAACTGGTCTGAGATAAGAGAGGCACAGTACAAGGTATTTGATACAGTTAAGAATACAGGAATTGCTATTATTACAGACCTTGGAGAGCTTAACAATATCCATCCTACCTTTAAGGAAAAGGTTGGAGAGAGATTATGTCTCCAGGCTTTATATGGTGTCTATGGAAAGATATCAGAAAAAGAAGCATTTGGCCCTATGTATAAGGACTATAGAGTAGATTCAGGTAAGATGATATTTACATTTAAAAATGCTGAGGATGGCTTTATCGTAAAGACTGATAATGAAGGAAAGGTAGAGGGTGAAAAGCTTTACTCATCATATCTTTCTGAGGATGATAAGCTTGAGAACTGTTTCGAGCTTGCAGGCTGCGATGGAGAATTCCATAAGGCAGATTCTGTAACCATCGAAGGCTCAACCATTACAGTTTCTTCAAAAGCTGTTCCATGTCCATGTAAGGGTAGATTCAATTGGAGAAATTATGAGAAGGTTATGCTTTATGGAAAGAATATGATTCCGGTAGCACCATTCAGGACTTGTGTGTAAATATATGTAATTTATAAACTGGTTTTTTCATAAGATTTGTATGAGTGTTTATGAAGTGCATAATAGTTGACAAAGTCCGTAAAATAGGCTAAAATACACATTTGTGTTAATGCAATACATTTTATTAAATTTTATTTAAAATTGGAGGATAACAATGGCAGATAAAAATGTAATTACCCTTGAAGGTAAGCAGAAGTTAGAAGATGAATTACATGAGTTAAAGGTTGTAAGACGTAAAGAAGTAGCAACTAAGATTAAAGAGGCGAGAGAGCAGGGAGACCTTTCAGAGAACGCTGAGTATGATGCAGCTAAGGATGAGCAGCGTCACATAGAGGCTCGTATTACTGAACTCGAGGAAATAATCAAAAATGCTGTTGTTGTTGAAGATACAGGCGATGCTAATGTAGTTAATATCGGTTCTAAGGTTGTAATCAGGGATCTTGAGGAAAAGGAAGATATCGAGTATCGTATTGTAGGTTCTACTGAGGCAGATATTCTTGCTAATAAGATATCTAATGAGTCACCTGTTGGTAGAGCACTTCTTGGTGCTAAGAAGGGTGATGTAGTTGAAGTTGAGACACCTACAGGTGCTGTAATTAAGTATAAGGTATTAAAGCTTAAATAATTAAATTTAAATAATTAAATTTAAATAATTATTGTGATTTTGGCTTTAATAAGGCTTTAATAAAGCTTAATTAAATAAATAGATTCTAGAGATTATGTGAGGGAAGAAAAATTGTCAGAGAATAATCAGAATAACAACCAGAACAATCAGAACAAGAAGAATAATAACAATGGTGGCCAGGATATTAACCAGCTTCTTAAGGTAAGAAGAGAGAAGCTTGCTGCTTTACAGGAGGCAGGTAAGGATCCATTTCAGATTACTAAATTTGAGGTCACTAATCATACAGTAGATATTAAAGATAACTATGACGAGATGGAAGGCAAGGAAGTTGTAATTGCCGGACGTATGATGTTTAAGCGTGTTATGGGTAAAGCTTCATTTTGCAATCTTCGTGATAAGCTTGGAGATTTACAGGCATATGTTGCACGTGATAACATCGGTGAGGATTCTTATAAGGATTTCAAAAAGTATGATATTGGTGATATTATCGGTATTCGTGGTACAGTATTTAAGACTAAGACAGGTGAGATTTCAATTCACGCTGAGGAGGTAACACTTCTTTCAAAGAGCTTACAGATTTTACCTGAGAAGTATCATGGAATCACTGATACAGATATGCGTTATCGTCAGAGATATGTAGACCTTATCATGAATGCAGATGTTAAGGATACATTTATTAAAAGATCTAAGATTATAAGCACCATTAGAAAGTTCCTTGATGCTAAGGATTTCATGGAGGTTGAAACTCCTATGCTTGTTGAAAATGCAGGTGGTGCAGCAGCTCGTCCATTTGAGACACATTATAATTCTTTGGATGAAGATGTTAAGCTTAGAATATCTCTTGAGCTTTATCTTAAGCGTCTTATCGTAGGCGGTTTAGAGAGAGTTTATGAGATTGGAAGAGTTTTCCGTAACGAAGGTCTTGATGCAAGACATAACCCAGAGTTCACTCTTATGGAGCTTTATCAGGCATATACTGATTACAATGGAATGATGGATCTCACTGAGGAAATGTTTAAGACAGTTGCAAAAGAGGTTTGTGGGACAACTCTTATTAAATATGGTGATCATGAAATCGACCTTGGAAAGCCATTTGAGCGTATTACAATGGTTGATGCAGTTAAGAAATATGCTGGTATTGATTGGAATGAGGTTAAGACCTTAGAGGAAGCAAGAGAAATCGCTAAGAGTAAAAATGTTGAATTCGAAGACTTCCACAAGAAGGGTGATATTTTAAGTATTCTTTTCGAGGAGTTCTGCGAGGAGAAGCTTATTCAGCCTACATTTGTTATGGATCATCCTATTGAGATCTCACCTCTTACTAAGAAGAAGCCTGATGATCCTGAGTATGTTGAGCGTTTCGAGCTCTTCATCAATACATGGGA
>JAILGL010000170.1 GCA_024696825.1 Lachnospiraceae bacterium | reverse complement strand
ATTAGTTACTTATTAATAGATAAAAAACTCTCTGCCACCAAGCAGAGAGTTTTTCTAACTAAATTCCAATTCAAAAAATTTAATTAGCTAATTATTCATCATCGTACTCATCACTATCATACTCATCATCGCCATAATCATCATTGTCATACAATACATCAAGATAATCTTGAAGCGTACCTTCTTTTGCATACGGCAAAGAATCAACCTGTCTAAAATTATGCTTAATCTCATCCATATTTTCAGCAAACCCCAAAATATAACTAGTGGCTATTTTATATATTATTTCTGTTGGTGCAAGACCATATACCTGTTTTTCAAATATGTGCCTAAGCCTTTCTGAATCGTCTGGAAATTGTTCTTGCATTTTTTTGCTTTGATATAATCTTTTTACAATTTCTGTAATATATAATCCTGACTTCATATAAAGATCTATAAAAGTCTTATCCTTATCATCAAAACAACCTGGATTTTCCTCTTCAAGCATGTCAACCATTCGTTTTACAATATCTTTTGGTGTAAATATTTGATTAGTTTTCTGAGGTGGAATATAATCAAAAATATCCTCTATACTTCCTTCATCAAAATAATCTGCAAGTCTCTTTTTCAAAGATAAGAACTCTTTAATTGAATCATCAAAAACTACATTATCAAAAAGATTTCCATCAAAATGCTTTATTTCACCAGACTCCTTTTCTTTATAATCTCCACCATCTCTTAAAAACTTAAACTGCTCAAGAGTAATACTTGTTACTTCTTTAAAAACATTCCCTGGAATTGTAGTATCAAATGTAGCAAGAGTAACTGTATCATCTCCATAAGCCATTAGAAATGATGGGATTGTTCGTGAAAAACCTCTAAGATGATCTCTTACGCCATTTTCTATTTCAGTTTTCATTCGTTCCTTTTTCTTAGTTTCTACTACTTTAACCGTTGTTTGTGTAGAATTATCTGAGAAATCTTGTATAGCAGTTATTAGATCTTCTTGAAATTTTTCAGACGCCTCTTTCCTTTTCTTCAGAAATTCTTCATCGATTTGTTCACTAGTTTTTCCAGTTTCAAAACGTTTTTGCATTTCTTCAACACGCTGATTTTCAATAACGTTTTGTTCTATTTGATAATTACCATGTAATTTATCAATAATACGATCAGCATCATTATTAAGTTTTTTCTCTATTTGCTTTTTATCAGATAGTTTCATATCACTACCATAAGTCTCTTTTGCAGTCTCTACAACATCTTTAACTGCTCTATCTTTAACAAACACTTTTAATCTATTTATAGCCTCATCAGTTTCATTTGGCAATTCTTCAATCTGTGTGACTGCATCATTAATCTTAACTGTAAAATCTTCGTCATATATTTTCTCACCGAAAACATCTAAAGTTTTTCCTATAACATATTCATCTGATAATTCCACTTCTCCGTCACCATTAAGAGACAAATCTTCTTTTACTTCTTTAGTAAGATTAATATCTTTTGACGGTTCTTTTACAGCTTCGAATTGTTCAATAATATCTATTACTTCTTTTGGAGCTGAAAACACATTACTGATGTTTTGAAATAAAAAGTTACTCATAAATCCTCTTCGAACAACTTCGACTGATCTTATTTTACGAGGAATAGAAAGAACTTCCCTTGCATCAAGTTCAATTAACTCTCCATTTTCATCTTCGCCAATTACTGGGAAGAAGTTTAATAAATTACAAATGTTAGCTTCCCTCTCATCTGCAGTTCCTCCACCGGTGGCTGTTGTGGGATTTAAATTATTAGCAAACTGTTCAAAAATAGTAAGCGTTCTCGCCGGATCGAAATCAAAAACATACGCATTCTCTTTTCTCCAACTTTCTGTTCCCTTCTTAAATAAGCATGGATTCTGAGCTCTAAATGCTGCCTGCATATAAAGCGCCGGCGATTTCACATTGCTCAACATAAGCACAGCTGTCCATTCAGGAATTGTAATACCCGTTGTAAGCTGACCTACTGACAATGTTATTGTCTTGTCGTGCTCAGTAATAGCCTTTACAACTTTATCATAAGACTTCATTGTCTCTTCATCGTCATCAAGTTTTCCATCACCTGCTGCTAAAACAATTTCATAATCCTTAAAAACAGGATGCTCCTTCAGTTTTTCAGCAAGTTTCTTGGCACTGTCCACTCGATCTAATAACCAGAATGTATGATTTAGTTCGCTTCTTAATTCTGGTGTAGAAAATGGATACTTTTCCTGCAAGGTCATAGCATCAAGAAATTTATCTACAGATGAGTTGTATTTAAACTTTCCATTTTCTACAGCAAAAAACTCATTTAGATCAAATGCATACTCCTCTGTTTCTCCCTGGATTTCTATTCCCTGTTTTAATTCATCACGAATAATCTCCGACATCTGGTATGTATACAAATTAAGCTTTGGAAGATTTGCATATGGGTTCTCTTCTTGCTTTGAATTATCCCATTTTAACTTTTTCTCCTGCTCATCTGCATAAGTCCAGTTATAGATTGCACAATCCTCAAACTTACTATTAGCAAGCGCTTTAAAAGGAGTACCAGATAAATGTAATGTGAACTTCCTCTTTATTTGGTCAAATGCAATATCTGTTTTGTAGGTATCTACTCCTTCATGAGCCTCATCAATAACAAGTACGTCCCAATCAATGCCACGAACCTCTTTTAATTTGTCCGTAGCATTTGAATTATCGCTAAAATAAATTGATCCTTTTAAATCCTGTAATGATACAAAATCAATCAATCCCATTTTTACAACATCAGGATTTTTTTCTCTTGAAGATGCATCCTTGTGATACTCTTCATAATTCATAACAAGCGGTCTATCTTTTATTCCATCAACATTACTTACAAAGAAGTATCCCGATTGTCTTCCTAAAAATTTTTCATAGTCTAAATACCATGAATTCGCTATTGCAGGCCTATTAGTTACAATAAGAACATTCTTTGCGCTAACTTTTTGAACAAAATCATAAACTGATAACGTTTTTCCAAATCGCGGTTTTGCATTCCACAGGAATTCTCCACCTTCATGATCATTTCTATACGCAATGGTCTGATTTATTGCAGTTTCCTGCTCCTCACGCAATTTATAAAGAATAACTTCATGATTATCGGACTCAAGCACTCCACGATTGGAGCGAAACTCATAAAATCTTGATTGTGAATCACTAGGACTAATGTGAAACCACTCATTCTCATCATTCTTATCAAAGTACTCATTACCTTCGTCCTGAGGCTGTTTTACTCCATTTTTACGAAGATATGTATGAAACTGTTTATCCGTGAATGTATCGCCAGTACCATCCTCGAATGTTGCATTACCTTGCCATTCCTTCTTTGGCTTTATGCCTGCAGTATGCGTTTGCTGGCGAATTCTCTCATCAACATCCTGCTCTGTATATCCAATTTTAATATATCCATCATGATAGCTGATGCCTGGAGTGGTATAGGCATAAATCATAGGAACAACTTTTTTCGCTGAATTTAAATTAGGTTTATTCATGCTACTCCATCTCCTTTACATTAGTCTCAATAAAATCTATTTCATTTTCGGATAAACCATATTTTCTATATAGCTGATGATCTATCGATGATATTTTTTCCTTCCAATCTATATCTGAATTATCTGTAAAATCCTGTAATGGAACATATTTCCACTTACCCGGATTTACATCCTGAGTTATTTTTAAAACGCTCAGTAGTGCTCGTGCAAATTTAGTCTTTATATATTTTAATATATAGTTTATTTCTTTCTCATCATCGCATAAACCTATGCTATAGAATGTTTCTGTTGCTCCTACATTTGGTTGTTCTACTGAAGGAGCTGTTAGTGTTTCACCAAATTGTCCATTTCCGCTAGCTTTCGGCAAAAAGATTTTATACTTATCTAAATTCTTTACATAACCAACATATTTCTTCTTAATATATTTTTTTGATCGTCCATCAGAATCTCTTCCAAGAATCTGAATATATTCGTCATCACTATTTGGCTCATCCAAGAATACCTCAGGTATTTTTTCAAAAATGCTCGATTTTAAATCATATTCATGTCCCTTACTAAGCAATGGTTGCTCTTTTCCTTTAACAATAATTTTTCTCTTTTTTAAATCCTGAAAATCTTCATGAAGCTCCTCAGTAAAATGATATGCGCTACTTGAAACACATATTTCACTAATAGGCTTATAATCCTTATCAGCAATCACTTTATGTAGAATACTGTTTAGTTCAGTAAAGGGAGTAAATATCTCTATTGCTCCATAATTTTTCTTGTCATCGTGATATGTAATAGCAACTCCGCCCTTTATTTCCGTATTTGGAAAAATCTTTGAAGCATCCTCTTCATATTCCATCACCTTTAAATGCTCATCATTTAGCATTTTTTCATTCCATGATTTTGAAGTGGAACCTGCATTAAATAAAAATCTGGCCGGATGTATCAATTCTGTTTTTTTTGCAACCGTATATGCCGCATCTATAAACTTATCATAGACTGAATTTGCTCCTGTGGAATTGCCTTGATAAGATTCCTGGTATGGTGGATTTCCAATACAAAAATCAAATTTCATTATTTTCTGCCTCCCTTTAAGCTTCTATATGTAAGCGATTCATTACTTCTCCAATCATAAATTTTACAATCTAATTGTTCTGGTTCTGAATCATTAATTCCAACCATATAATCAAAAATAGTAATCTGTTTATTCCTTTCCTGTGGCTTTCCAAATGGAACTGTTCCTGTTATTCCATCCATTTGCCAAAGGTTCCAAACTATAATATTGGTTATTTTTTTCAACTCTTTTTCATCAGGATTTCGCTTCCACTTATCATTCATATAGTCAACAAATGTATTTAATAGATTAATCCTTGCAATCAATAAGTTGTCACCCTGAAATTCGTAACCATACACACTTTGAAAAGCCCTATATGCCCATTTCAACCACTCTTTTTCATTTTCAGTATTCTCATTCACAACTCTTAGCTTGCGATCAAGAATCCCTATACGCCTACTTATAGGTATAAGTTCAGCAGTAGTTGTATCATAGCGAGAAACAATATACGGTGCTTCACCACAAGTAATTTCTAATCTTTTAGAATCAACATATCTTTGCCATTCCTTTTTTTCTTTAAAAGGTACTGGATTAATTGTAGGTTCCCATGTCTGATCTTTCTCAATATTAAATACATTTTTTCGTCCAAACCATTCATCATCACAATGATTGTTCATCTTGTTGCAAATCCATGACGGTGTAAAAACCTCTGCCTTGTTTCGTGTTCTAACTTCTTGTGTTTCCTGAGATTTTAATACACGAGGTTGAATCATATTATTCCCAAATCCTTTTAATAATTCAACCGTTATTTGTTCTGTTTCATCTATTTTTGTGCCATTTTCTGTGCATACTCTAGTTGCAAATATAATATTCTTGCGAGTTGTTTTATCTTTTAAAAGTGATTTTAGTACTATAGAAACTGGATAATTATTAATATCTATTAGTTTCCCCATTTAAACCCTCCATATCAATTAAGACAGCTTTCTCTGCA
>JAILGL010000136.1 GCA_024696825.1 Lachnospiraceae bacterium | reverse complement strand
GCAGAGGTAAATCTCTTGTATTTCTCATTTTTAGAGCTGGAAAAGGGTGTTGTAAAAAGTAATCTTATAAGACTGATCTTTGAATACAGAATGCTTCAGATTCAAGGTATAGGTCCCAATGTGTATGAATGTGTGGTTTGTACTGAAGAGAAAAATGGAATGCTTTTTGATATAAGAAGAGGAGGCCTTGTGTGTCCTGACTGTATCGCGAAAAATCCTATGTTAAAGGAGGATAAGCCCTTTAGGATTCTTGGAGATACAGTTTATACCTTAAAATACATTCTTTCTGCGGACATAAAGAAGCTTTTTAGCTTCAATGTAAGTGAAGAGGTTTTAATGGATTTAAAGCGAATTAGCGGCGATTATTTTAGAATGCATGTAGGTCATACATTTAAATCCTTACAATTTTTGACAGAGGATTAAAAGTGCTTTACAAACCTAAGAAAAGAGAATATATTTAATATGGGTATGTGGGGTGTAACTCGTTGTGTTATGTGTATTATCATGAATGGAAGGTATTTATCATGGGAAGAAAAATACGTGGAAAAATGAGAATTTTGGCGTTCTTAATTGCATTTAGTATGGTTTTTACCAGTGTAAGCTTCGATGGAATTAAGAAGGCTAAAGCCGCAGAAAGCACTATTGAATTAAGTGTAGATACTTCAGAGCATACTACTACTGGTGAAGCTGATGTAAAGCTTGCTGATGGTACAGGCTATACTGATTTTAGTTCGCTTAAAAGTGCCGGCGTTACAAAGATTACTGTAAAATATAAGGTTAGCGCCTATACTGCAGCTTCAGGTCAGACTCCTGGTGCTATGGTTTATTTACAGGAAACCACTGGCTGGGACTGGCTTGGTAATCAGTGGACAACCTTAAATGGAACCGGTGAATATACTACAACACTTGATATTTCAAGCTATACTAATAATTCGGGTGGTTGTACCTTTGGTCTTAAATTTTCTAATATAGATTCATCTTCAACTCTTACATATCAGATTGAGAGTGTTACATTAACTACCAGTACAGACAGTTCAAGCTCAGGTTCAGAGTCAGGAAGCTCCACAAGTGGTGTAACTGATGATGAGGTAACTGCAACTGTTTCTTATAGAAGCGGTGGTGGTGACTGGACTGAGTATGGTTTCACTGTAAGTAATGGATTAGATGTAGCAGTTAGTAATATAAAGGTCATCGTTCCATATTCAGGAACAGTTTCTAACATTAAGGGATTTGGAGTTATATCAGCTACAACTTCAGATGGAAATATCGTTTTATCAATTACAAAATCTCTTGCAGCAGGTGAGACATATGTCTGCAACAGTGATGATAATAAATTCGGTTTTGGTGGAGGTGGAGCAACACTTTCAACTCCTACCGTTACATTTTCATATGGTGAAGTAAGCGGTTCCACAGACAGTGAGTTAAACTATACATTAACAGGAACTACTAAGGAGCTTGCAGCAGAGGATACACCTTTTGGAAAGCATGGAAAGCTTTCTCTTGCTACAGTTTCAGGACATACTCAGCCAATTATAGTAGATGAAAATGGTGATCCATTTACATTAAGAGGTGCATCAACTCATGGTATGCATTGGGATGTTGGAGGACCTTTTGTAAACGAATCAGCATTTCATTCTTTAAGAGATGAGTTTGGTGTTAATATGGTGCGTCTTGTAAGTTATGTAACACAGGGCGGTTATACAGGAGGAGCTAAGAGTACTCTTGACGAGAAGATTCAGACTGGTGTAGAGGCAGCTACAAAGCTTGGAATGTATGTACTTATAGATTGGCATATTCATGCTGAGAACCCTAATGATACTGTTTCTGCAGCTGAGGATTTCTTTGAATATTATGCTGAAAAATATAAGGATTATGACAATGTAATATTTGAAATTTGTAATGAGCCAACCGGTACTAATTTCTACAATAATGGAAGTGGAAATGATATCTATACATATGCAAAGGATATTTGTGACATTATAAGATATGACAGTTCTTCAGGAACTAAGGTAGAGAGAAATGATAATCTTATAATTGTTGGAACCAATACCTGGTCACAGGATGTAGATTCTGTAAATCCAAGTTTACTTGCAAATGACGGTTTTAAAAATATAATGTATACATTACATTTTTATTCAGGTTCCCATTATGCAGATCTTAAAAATAAGCTTGCAACAGCCATAAATAACAAGGTTCCAATTTTTGTTACAGAATTTGGTACATGTGATGCAAGTGGAAATGGTAATTTTGATTTAGATAATGCAACTGCATGGATAGAACTTCTTGATAGTTATGGAATAAGTTATGCATGCTGGGCTATGAGTAATAAGAATGAGTCAGCATCATATTTTAACAGTAGTGCATCTACCACAGGTGGTTGGACTGAGTCAGACCTTGCTACTACTGGTAAATGGCTTGTAAATACTTACAGAGAAAGAGCTGATGAAGAAGAGGGAACTGATACTTCTAATGGAAGCTTTGAGATTTCAGTAAGTCCTACATCTAATCTTGATAGTGTCAGTGAAGGTTATACAGATGCAGGAGTATATACAGTTACAGTAACTAATACCTGCGAAAAGACCATGTCTGGTTTTGAAGCAAGTCTTGGTTTAGGATCATATTTTGAGATTAAGAGCAGTTTAGAATCAGAGCTTGAGGCTGGTGAAAGTACAAGCTTCACCGTTGGTCTTAAGTCAGGTCTTTCTGCTAAGAAATATGGCGATACAATTATAGTTGAATGTGCAGGAATCACAAAGAGCTATAATATTAGCCAGACAGTTGAAGAGGGAAGTGGCGAGACTGTAAGTCCGAGCCCAAGCGTAGAGACTAGTCCAAGTCCAAGCGTAGAGGCTTCAGTAGAGCCAAGTGTTGAGGTTAGCCCAAGTGTTGAACCTAGTGTAGAGCCTTCGGTAGAGCCAAGTGTGGAGCCATCAGTAGAGCCAAGTGTGGAGCCATCAGTTGAGCCAAGCGTTGAGGTTAGCCCAAGTGTTGAGCCTAGTGTAGAGCCTTCAGTTGAGCCAAGCGTTGAGGTTAGTCCAAGTGTTGAGCCTAGTGTTGAACCAAGCGTTGAACCAAGTGAGGAGCCTTCAGCTGAGCCTAGTGTAGAGCCAAGCGTGGAGGTAAGTCCAAGTGTTGAGCCTAGTGTTGAGCCAAGTGAGGAGCCTTCAGCTGAGCCTACTTCAGACCCTACTATAATTCCTAGTGAAGAACCTTCAGTAGAGCCAAGCGTTGAACCTAGCGTAGATCCAAGCGTTGAACCTAGCGTAGAGCCTAGTGTAGAACCAAGTGTTGAGCCAAGCGTTGAGCCAAGCGTTGAGCCAAGCGTTGAACCAAGTGTTGAACCAAGTGTTGAACCAAGTGTTGAGCCTAGTGTTGAGCCAAGTGTTGAGCCTTCAGTAGAACCAAGCGTTGAACCAAGCGTGGAGGTAAGTCCAAGTGTTGAGCCAAGCGTTGAGCCAAGTGTTGAACCTAGCGTTGAACCAAGTGTAGAACCAAGCGTAGAGCCTTCAGTAGAGCCAAGTGTAGAACCAAGTGTAGAGCCTTCAGTAGAACCAAGTGTAGAGCCAAGCGTTGAGCCTTCAGTTGAACCAAGTGTTGAGCCAAGCACAGAGGTAAGCCCAAGTCCAAGCACAGAGGTAAGTCCAAGCCCAAGCGTGGAGCCTTCAGTTGTGCCAAGTATAGAGCCTTCAGTTGTACCAAGCGTAGAGCCAACTGCAACAGCTTCTACCAAAATAGTTGTTAAGAAGATGAAGATTTCTTGCAAGAAGGTTGTTAGACGTCGTAAGAAGCTTGTTTTAAAGGTTAAGGTTTATGATGCTAATGGAAAGGCTATAAATCTTAAGAAGTCAGGATATTCCTTTAAGTGGACAGTTAACAAGAAGAAGCTTGGTAAGATTAAAAAATATGGAAAGTACTATGCAAAATTTGTAGCTAATAAGAAGAAGGGAAGAGTAAGAATTTCCTGTATAGCTACTAAGAAGGGTTGCAAGAGGATTGTTAGAAGAGTTACTGTAAGAATAAAATAATACAGTCACTTAAGAATTGACAATTTGTGTTAATAAAAAATTTACATTTTATACCATCTTTATTCTTAAAATAATATTGTTTATATAGGGATAGTGTGGTAAAATATTTATATCAAAAATAAATGTGAATCAATTAAATATTTGCCTGGGATGTACGAAAACTTCTGACATTTTGAACCTACAAATTTTTGAGGGGAATCCTATATCTGTGCAATGATGTCAAGCCTCTATAAGTGGAAGACAGTAAGTGTACATGCGGAAGCCCACCTGGCTGTGCGCTAGGACTCAAAATTCAGAAGCCGGCATCTCGGGTATTTTTATGAATAATTTGTTTTTGGAGGTTATGGTGAAGAAAAAATATGTTTCCGTTCTTAGTGTGATTATGGCCTGTTCATTACTATTTACAGGATGTGGCCTTGGTAAAAAGAACGATAAATCAAGTAAAAAGAATACTGATAAAAAGGTTACTTCTGAAGAAAAAACCAGTGTGAATACAGGGGATGAAGACTCCGGTACGGAAGAATCGGATTTTTCTGATGACACCATTGTTATGTACATTGGTGAGGATAATGTCAGAGTTTCAGATGTTAAGGTTTATACTTATTTCCTTAAGTCTAAGTATGAGGCTTTTGGAGAGGATATCTGGGATATGAAGGATGGAAGTTCAAGCCTTAATTCCATGGCAAGACAGGAGCTTTTAGATTTCATATTAGAGATACAGGTTATAAATCATAAGGCAGCAGCGGAGAATGTTACTCTTACAGCTGATGAGGATGCTGAGATCCATGAAAAGGCTGAAGAATATATGGGTACCATTTCTAAGGAAAATGCTGAGAAGTATGGTATAACAGCAGCTAAGCTTGAGACAGTTTTTTCTCAGAATAAGATAGCCGAAAAGATGTATTACATTTATACAGAGGGTGCAGAGGATGAAGTGACAGATGAAAAGGCACGTCAGGTGTCTATAGAATATATATATTTTAAGACAAAAGGACTTTCCGAAGAGGATGCTAATGAGAAATGGGTTCAGGCTGAGAAGATTAAGAAAAAAGCCTTGAAGGAAAAGAATTTTGCTGAGTTTGCAAGAAAATATACAGAGTCTGAAACCATTGCTGCTATAGTAGGACAGGGAAGTAAGAAATTTGGCGACAAGGTTATAGATGCTGCCCTTTCCCTTACAGATAACAGGGTAAGCTCAGTGGTTGAGGGTAACGACGGCTGCTACATTTTATATTGCGTAAGCAGTAATGATAAAGAGGCGACTCAGAAGAGAAAAGAGCAGCTTATAGAAAGCAGTCAGAAGAAGGCTTTTAAGGATAATTATCAAAAATGGCTTTCAAGTTTAAAAATAGATATAAATAATAGTTTTTGGAACAGCTTAAAACTTTGACTTTATAGAACTAAAATTGTATAATAAGTCTGACTATGTAAAAATGAATGGAGGAATATCAGATGGGTAACCTGGTAGCATTACTGATTCTTGTTCCACTGGTATCTGCTATACTCATAGCTCTCGTTCATGATGATAAGATTAGAGGATATATTGTTTATACCTGTGGTGTTATTATCATGGGCCTTGCGATAGGTACAGCAATTTACTGGGCAAAATCAGGAGGAGAAACTGTTGTATTTAATTTGCCTTTTAATCACGTGGTTGACAGGCTCACGTTACTTGGAGATGTAGTACTTATGGTACTTATCATCGTTCTTAGTTTTAAGTACAACAAGAAGATAATCAGTCTTATTTCAATAGTACAGACTGTAATAGTCGTATATGTTGATTTATTTGGACCAAAGGTAAAGCATACAGCTTCTATGAGATTTGATTATTTATCAATGATAATGATTCTTATCATTGGAATAGTAGGTATACTCATAGGAATTTATGCAGTTGGATACATGAGAGGATATCATGTACATCATAAAGAATATCAGGATAGAAGATCATTTTTCCTGTCTATTATGTTTCTTTTTTATGGTGCGATGTTTGGACTTGTCACTACTCAGAACGTGCTTTGGCTTGAATTTTTCTGGGAGACAACCAGCGTATGCTCCTTCCTTCTTATAGGATATACAAAGACCGAAGAAGCTATTACAAACTGCTTTAGAGCATTATGGATGAACCTGGTTGGAGGTCTTGGTTTTGCAGTAGCTATAATCTACGGTTCCTATACATTCCACACCCATGATTTATATACAGTTATAAAGGCAAGCTATTCAGGAAAACATACTGAGATAGGTGTATTTGTTGTGGCTGCACTTGCATTTGCTGCTATTTCTAAGACTGCTCAGTTTCCATTTTCAAAATGGCTTCTTGGTGCCATGGTTGCACCAACACCATCTTCAGCACTTCTTCATAGTGCCACTATGGTTAAGGCAGGAGTTTACTTACTTATCAGACTTTCACCAGCCTTAAATGTTACTTCAGTTGGAAAGATGGTTTATTTAATCGGTGGATTTACATTTTTCGCCGGTTCTCTTCTGGCAATTTCTCAAAGCGATGGCAAGAAGGTGCTTGCTTATTCAACTATATCAAACTTAGGACTTATGGCAGCCTGTGCAGGAGTTGGTTCTGCAGAATGTGTCTGGGCAGCTGTATTTCTTATGATTTTCCATGCAGTATCTAAGTCAATGTGCTTCCAGTCTGTAGGTGCTATTGAGAATACTACAGGTAGCAGAGACATTGAAGATATGCAGGGTCTTTTAAACAGACTTCCAAAGCTTGCAATGATACTTTTAATTGGTATGGTTGGTATGTATCTTGCTCCATTTGGAATGCTTATATCAAAATGGGCTGCTCTTAAGTCAGTTGTTGACGAGCATAGCGTAATCATGATTCTATTTATTTGTTACGGTAGTGCAACCACTATGTTCTATTGGACAAAGTGGATGACCAAGCTTACAGGAATGAGCGAGGCTAAGGCAAAGGACGTAACACAGCTTAATGAATATATTTCAATGTTCACACATGCTGCTATGGCTATTCTTATATGTGTTGGACTTCCATTTGTATCTGCTAAGGTTGTTACACCATTTATCAATAACTATTATGTTAAGGATATGTTTGACGGTGGAACCTATGGTTATACAGGTACAGAGGCCATGAGCATGGCAAACCTTACAGTTATGGTGGTTATGATTGTAGCCATTGTGGTAGTACCTCTTGTGAACTACTACACTACCAAAGATTTCGAGGGCAGGAAAACCCTTGCCTACATGAATGGTATTAATACAGGTGATAATGAGAGCTTCGTAGATGCATTTGGTGAGTCTAAGAAGTTAAAGGTATCAAACTGGTATATGGAAGAGTATTTCGGTGAGAAAAAACTGTTTAACCCTTCTGTTTTAATTAGTGCGGCCTTAATTATCATTATGCTTGGAATGTTCTTAGGAGGTGCATTAGTATGAATTTAATTCTGAAAAGTTTTATTACAGTTATAATATATCTCGTATGTGCACCTTTTATAGGTGGTCTGTTAAATGGTATTGACAGAAAAATATCCGCAAGAATGCAGAGAAGAGTAGGACCTCCTATTCTCCAGCCTTTCTATGATGTAAGAAAGCTTTTTAATAAGCTTCCATCAGCGGTTGATAAGAGACAGTTATTTTTACTTATGACTTATCTTTTCTTTGTAATATTTGCTGGTTCAATGTTTTTTGCAGGTTATGATATGCTTCTTGTGTTCTTTGCAACAAGTACAGCAGTTATCTTTCTTTTACTTGCAGCATCCACAACCCATTCTCCTTATACGGGAGTAGGTACCATGAGAGAATTGGTACAGATAATGGCTTATGAACCTATGGAGCTTCTTACAGCAGTTGGTTTTTATACAGCTACCTGCGTAGGTTCTTATGATAATGGAGCTTCATTTATGGTTTCAGATTTTCTAAAAACTGATAAGCCTGCTATTGTATATTTACCGGGATTTTTCATCGGTTTTGTATTTATACTTACTATCAAATTCAGAAAGTCACCTTTCGATCTCAGTACATCACATCATGCACATCAGGAGGTTGTAAAGGGTCTTACTGCTGAGTTTTCAGGAAGTATGTATGCAATTACTGAAATTGCAGAATGGTATGAGGAAGTGCTTCTCTACGGTGTTGTAGCACTCTTCTTCATTACTAAGAATCCTATTAGCTATATATTTGCTCTCTTAGCTATATTAGTAGTATTTTTCCTTGAAATTCTTATTGATAATGTTTCAGCAAGAGTTAAATGGGATCTTATGCTTAAGCTTACATGGGGAGTTATATTAGTATTTTCAGGAGTGAATCTCCTTGTATTACAATATCTCAACAAATTACAGGAATTACAGTTCCTTAACATGTTTGGTTAAATAAAGTATCTTATTATTCGTTAATTGGAAAGAGAGGAAATGCATATGAAAGACTTTCATAAGTCACCGTGGCTCATACATTATGATGCTTCCAGCTGTAACGGTTGCGACATTGAAGTACTTGCTTGTACCATGCCACGTTACGATGTAGAAAGATTTGGTATTATAAATACAGGTAATCCGATGCATGCCGATATATTTTTGGTAACAGGCGGAGTTAATAAGCAAAATGCTGCTGTTGTTAAGCAGATATATGATCAGATTCCTGAACCTAAGGTTGTAGTTGCAGTTGGTACCTGCGCATGTACAGGTGGTATTTTTAAGGAGTGCTACAATATAAACGGTGGCGTTGATACAGTAATTCCTGTAGATGTATATGTTCCAGGCTGTGCCGCAAGACCAGAGTCTATTATAGATGGTGTTGTAAAGGCTTTAGGCATCTATCAGAAGAGACATGACGAATTACTTGCAGCTTTAAATGAAGCTGAAGAAATGGAGTCAGAAAAGGCTAAGAAGGCTGAAGAAAAAGCTAAGGCTGAAGAGAAGGCCAAAGCAGAGGAAAAGGCTAAGACTGAAGAGAAGCTTGAAAAGAAGGAAGATAAGGCTGAGGCTAAGGCTGATAAGAAGGAAGAGAAGGCTGATAAGAAGGAAGAGAAAACTGAAGCTAAGGCCGATAAAAAGGAAGAGAAGACTGAAGCTAAGGCTACAAAAAAGGAAGAAAAGAAGGAAGAAGAGGCTAAGGAAAAAGAAGAGAAAAAGCCTGAAAATAAGCCTTCTAACAATAATAACAAAAACAATAACAATAGTAACAAGAAGAAAAAAGGCAAGAAGAAAAAGAAGAAAAAATAGAAAGGAGTCTTTAGACGAATGGAAAAAGTTATTGAAAATGGCAGGAATATAATAAAGATTCCTTTAAAAGAGCTTGTAACCACTGCTATGAAGGAAAGAGACAAGGGTACAAGACTTGCACAGGCTTGTGCATCCTATGTAAAGGGCAGATATGAGCTCATATATTCTTTTGCTGATGATTATGAATTAGTAAGCTATAAGGTGACAGTAAAGCCTGATGAGGTTGTTCCAAGTATTTCAAGCATTTACGCGCCAGCCTTTACCTATGAGAATGAGATGAAGGAACTGTTCGGTGTTAAAATCGAGGGTATAGTACCAGATTATAACAATAAGTTCTACAGAATCGAGCAGGAAACACCATTCTTAAAGAAGGGAGGCGAGTAAGATGGGAAAGAGAACTATCGTACCTTTTGGCCCACAGCATCCGGTACTTCCGGAGCCTATACACATTGACCTTGTAATGGAGGATGAGACAGTAGTTGAGGCTATCCCTTCAGTAGGTTTTATACATCGTGGTCTTGAGTCTCTTATTGAGAAGAAGGACTATAATGAGATGGTTTATGTAGCAGAGAGAATCTGTGGTATCTGTTCCTTTATGCATGGTATGGGATACTGCGAGGCAGTTGAGCATGTTATGGACGTAGAGGTTCCAGACAGGGCTAAGTATCTTAGAACTATCTGGTGTGAGTTTTCAAGACTTCACAGCCACCTTCTCTGGCTTGGACTTTTAGCTGACGGATTCGGATTCGAGGCACTTTTCAATGAATGCTGGAGAATAAGAGAAAGAGTTCTTGATATGGTTGAGATGACCACAGGTGGAAGACTCATTGCTTCAGTTAATAAGCCGGGTGGAGTGCTTAAGGATATAACACCTGATATGCTTAAGGTATTAGAGGATAATGTTAAGATAATAGAGAGAGACATTAAAAAGGTTTCCAAAACATTTTTAAATGATTATACAGTAAAATCAAGACTTTGCGGAAGCGGTATACTTACTAAGGAAGATGCTATTAAGCTTGGTGCCTGCGGTCCTATGATGAGAGCCAGCGGTATCGAGGTAGACCTTCGTAAAAATGGATATGCTGCTTATGATGATATTGATTTTGAAGTTATTACAAGTAATGACTGTGATGGTTATGGCAGATGTGCAGTTCGTATCGGTGAGCTTTTACAGTCATGTGATATAGTAAAACAGGCTATAGCAAAGATTCCGGAGGGTGATATACTCGTTAAACCTCAGGGTAATCCGGACGGTGAGTTCCTTATGAGACTGGAGCAGCCAAGAGGAGAAGCATTTTACTATGTAAAGGGTAATGGAACTAAGTTCTTAGAGAGATTCAGAGTTAGAACTCCGACCTTTGCAAACCTCGCTCCACTTGTTGCTACTCTTAAGGGTGCAGCTTTTGCAGATGTACCTTTGTTAGTGCTTACTATTGATCCATGTATAAGTTGTACTGAGAGATAAGAAGAAGCAAATATAACTTCTTTAAGAAAAGTGAGGTTGAATAATGTCTACTAAAATAATGGAATTTGCGAAAACAGCGCTTAAAAATATGTTTAAAGAGCCTGCAACTCTCAACTATCCTGCAGAGCCAAGGGAGTATCCTGAGAGAACAAGAGGCCATATAGTTATCGATATTAATGAGTGTATTTTCTGTGGTATGTGTATGAGAAACTGTCCTCCACGTGCCATTACAGTTGATAGAGCAAAGGGAACATGGACCTTAAACAGATTTGATTGTATTCAGTGTAATTACTGCTCAACAGTATGTCCTAAGAAATGTCTTAAGATAGTTCCAGGATATACAGAGCCAGCTGAAGAAAAGGCTGAGTTTGTAGTAAACAGACCAGGCGGTCCGCTTCCTACACCTAAGCCAAAGGCTGCACCTAAGGCAGCAGCTAAGCCTGCGGCAAAGGCTACAGAAGGTACAGCTAATAAGAATAAAAAGAAAAAGGTGCTTCCAAAGCATTATTACACATCCAATATAACACCTGTTCCACATAACAATATTGACGAGTGTGTATATTGTGCCATGTGTGCAAGAAACTGTCCTGTAAGAGCTATAACAGTTGACAGAGCGACAAAGCTTTGGGAGGTTAATGAAGGACTTTGTGTTGACTGCGGACAGTGTGAGACTAATTGTCCTAAGAAATGTATCGAGCTTAAGGCAGGTAGTAATTATTATCTTCCAGACGGAACTCCTACCTATGACTTAAAGGAGGGCCTTGAAGATACAACAGGTGCATCTAAGGAAGAAGCTGCAGAAGAGGCTGGGGGAGCCGAAGCTGGTGGTGTAGGAAAGGTGCCTACCTGTAATGTAGATGATTGTATTTTCTGTGGTGCCTGTGCAGGAGGATGTCCGGCAGGAGCTATAACAGTTGATGCAGCCAGTGGAACCTGGAAGGTAGATGAAAATGCATGTGTTTCTTGTGGAGCTTGCGTTAGTGCTTGCCCTCAGGGTGTAATTAGTTTATAATAAAAATATATTTAAGAGATTTCACGTAAACACAAGTGCATATTGACATTATATCTATAGAATATATCTATATTTTTGGGGCTTTTAGATATATTTAAATGTAAGTGGTAATTTGGTATTTATGAAAAGAGGGGTATTAATAGTGGCGAAAAAACAAAAGAGAATGGCTATTGGCGTTTGTGGCAGCCGCCTTTTCGACCTCATTACGCTTTCGTTTTTGAACGCGATTATTGAGGTAGGAAAGAAGAATAACATTTTTACTGTGGCATTTTCTTCTGACTCTGATTCAGAAGAAGATAACGAAGAGGTAAAGGGAGATTTAAAGCTCTTTGACCTTATTAGGCATGCCAATATCCAAGGACTGGTGATATTTGGCGAAAGTATTAAGAATAAAAATGTTATTAATTACATTGTTGATATTGGTAAGGAGAAGAACATCCCTGTCTTTGTTATGAATAGAGTGATAGAGGGATGCTACAATATCAAGACAGACTACGGCTACGGCTTTGAAGAGATGGTAAGACACGTTGTGGAGCACCATGGTTATAAGCGTGTTGATATGCTTGCAGGTTTCCAGGGTAATGACATAAGCGACGAGCGTGTAAACATTTACAAAAAGGTTTTGGAAGAGAATGGAATACCTGTAGAAAAGGAAAGAATCGGTTATGGTAACTTCTGGGACAGACCAGCAAGAGTTGCCATGGCTAAATTTTTAGAGTATGACCTTCCTGAGGCTATTGTCTGCGCTAATGATTCTATGGCTATAACTGCATGTTCTGTATTAGAGGAGCATGGATATTCAGTGCCTGAAGATGTTGTAGTTACAGGCTTTGACGGTATCCAAAGCGGACAGTATCATTTTCCAAAGCTTTCTACCTGCGTGCCGGATTTTATAGATGTGGCAGAGTTTATCGCAGAGCAAATGGAGATATACAAGAGACTTGGAACAGTTAATCCTTGTGACCATAGTGTTTTATATAAGTTTAGAGAAGATCAGTCCTGTGGCTGTAAGCCTAAGGAAATGAGTGAATACAATGTTGCTCTTACAAGTCTTACAGAGGAAATGAGCGACTGTATCTGGCATACCATAACCATGAATCAGATGCAGACAGCCATGCTTGAAAAGACTAAGATTTGGGACGTTGCAAAGGAGCTTCCTTCAAAGCTTGCCTTGTGGCTTGATCATTATAGATTTGCCTGCATTAAGAGTGATATCGTAGATGGTGGCGAATATATAGATGAGTTTAATGAGCTTACAACTATATTAGAAACTAATATGGGAGAGTTCTTAGACCCTGGAAAGACTTTCCAGATTGATGATTTCATTCCAGGATTAGATGAAATTTTAGAGGTTGGCGGCGAGTATAATATTTTGGTTATCTGTATGATTAACTCAGGTCATAAAGCTTATGGATATATAGCTGAAGCCTTTGATTTTCTTACTAACAGAGGACTTGAAAGGTGTAATGAGTTCCATATGTTCCTTTCAAATACCATAAATACAGTTATTCATAACTATCAGTTAAGTCACTTGAATCAGGAACTGATGGAAGCATATAAACGAATCGAGAATCTCTCACTTTATGATCCTCTTACACAGCTTTATAACAGAAGAGGTTTCTTTGAGAAGCTGCAGGAGATTATGGAAAATGATAATAATAAGGGAATGTATCTTACGATCATATCAGTGGATATGGATGGATTAAAATACATTAATGATACATTTGGTCATGCAGAAGGTGACTATGCACTTACCTGTATTGCCAAGGCTTTAGAAAAGGTAGTATATAAATACGGAGTTTCTTCAAGATTTGGTGGAGACGAATTCTCCTGTGCCGTAGTAAGTGACAATTACGTTAATAATGATGACTGTCATCTTACTGATGATCTTAAAAAGTGTATTTACAGTCTTGAGGGGGTTAAGGATAAGCCTTATCCTATCGAAGGCAGTGTAGGTATATGCTGTAAGAAGATAGAGGGTACTTTGGATGCTGAAGAAATGATTAAAATTGCCGACAGCTACATGTATCAGAATAAGATTGACCGTAAAAAAGAGAGAAAAGCTTAATTTTTTTCGGAAAAGAAAAGTGATTAACAAGCATTAAATAACAATTAGAATAATAAATTCAAAGAGGTATGTCATGAAATGGATAGAATATCAAATTAAAACTAAGGTAAGTGAGATTGGAAGGATAACAGACCTGCTTACTGTTATGGGATTTGATTCTTTCGTATTAGAGGATGATATGCCTCTTTCTTACGAAGATGAAAAAAAGATGTTTACGGATATTCCTGCAGACCTTCCTGTAAGCGACAGGGCTGTATTTAAGGTATATTCAACTGAAGAGGATGTAAGCTATAGCACAGGTTCATCCATAAGAGATAAGGAGCTTTCAGATTCATTTTCCAGAGAGGAAAGTGAGAAGGTATATGAGAAGCTTCTTTCTGCCCTAAAGGAGGAATATAAGGAGGAGCCTGATAAGCTCCCAACTCTTACTAAAGAGGAGAGAGATGACAGCGAATGGAAGGATAAATATAAAGAGACCTTTAAGAGCTTTAGAGTTACGGATGATATCTACATAAGTCCTATGTGGGAGGATGACCCTAAAGACCTTAAGGAGACGGATACTCTTGTAAAGATTAATCCGGGAGCAGGCTTTGGAACAGGAATGCATGAGACCACCAAGCTCTGCCTTATGAATATGGAAAAGGTTTTAAAAGAGGATAATAAGGTCTTTGACATAGGCTGTGGAAGCGGCATCCTTGGAATAAGTGCTCTGTTAAAGGGAGCAGGAAAATCTATTTTAATAGATATAGATGAGCTTGCTATAGACAATGTCTGCGAGGATATGGAATTAAATAATATTAAGCCTGGAACCTACGCAGCAAAAAAAATGGATATATTATCTGAGAAGGAAGAGGCTAAAAAATTTGCAAAAGAAAATGACTGTGAAAAATTTGATATAATATTTGCAAACATTCTTGCAGATGTAATTATCCCACTTACAGCCATAATTCCTGAATTTATAAAGACTAATGGCTATTATATAGTCTCAGGAATTTTAAATGAGAGAAGCGCGGATGTAAGAGATGCTTTAGAGAAAAATGGCTTTGAAATAGTAAATGTAGAGACTCTTGGAGAATGGACAGGCTTTCTTTCAAGAAAATTATAATGGGGTGAAATACTATGAAAAAATGGATTTATAAGCGCGTAAACTACGATGTAGAAGCTATAAAAAACAGATATAATATAACAGAGGTTACAGCAAAAATCCTTTTAAACAGAGGGTTTAAAACTATAAATGAAATGGATGAATATATCAATCCATTTAAGGTAAAGCTTACCGATGCTTCTAAAATTCTGGATTTAGAAAAGGCTGTATATGTTATAAACAGCTTTATAGAGGCAAAAGAAAAAATCATGATTATAGGTGATTATGATGTGGATGGCGTTATGTCCTCCTTCATACTTTATTCAGGTTTAAAGGCGTTTGGAGCAGATGTTACAGTGAGACTTCCTCACAGAGTAAAGGACGGCTATGGCATGAATAAAACCATGGTGGATGAAGCCGTAGAAAAGGGCGCTAAGCTTATTATTACCTGTGATAATGGAATATCTCAGTTTGAGGCTATAGAGTATGCCAAGGAAAAGGGACTAACTGTGGTAGTTACAGATCACCATGATGTGCCAAAGGAGGATGGAGAGGATATCCTTGTGCCTGCGGATGTAGTATGTGACTGTAAGCGCTCAGACGAAACCTATCCATATCATGAAATGTGTGGAGCAGGTCTTTGCTACAGGCTCATTCAATATATGGCTGGTAAGAATAAGGATTACCACGCCCTTCTTATGGAGCTTATGGTATTTGCTGCCATAGCTACTGTCTGCGATGTAGTTCCACTTACAGGAGACAACAGAGTAATAGTATCCTTTGGATTAAAGCTTATTAACAGCAATAAGGTAAGTAATAAAGGATTAAGGGCTCTTATAGACAGATGTGAATTTAAAAATGGAATTGATTCCTATGCATTTGGCTTTAGAATCGGTCCCGTTATAAATGCAGCGGGAAGACTTGAAAGTGCTGAGGATGCCTTAGCTCTCCTTATGGAAAAGGATGAAAAGGAAGCTTATAAGAAGGCAGACAAACTTATGAATCTTAATAATGACCGTAAATATACCACGGAAAAAGGAACTAATGATGCCAAAAAACTGTATGAGGAAAATCATATGGAAAATGACAGGGTCCTTGTAATGTATCTTCCGGAGTGCAGCGAGGCTGTAGCAGGTATAGTTGCGGGAAGAATAAAGGAGGCCTATTATAGACCTGTATATATAATAGTGGATTCCGAGAACTGCCTTAAGGGTTCAGGAAGGTCCATAGAAGGCTATCATATGCAGCAGGAGCTTCAAAAGGTTAAGGACCTTACAATAGCCAGTGGCGGTCATGCCCTTGCAGCAGGCTTCTCTCTTGAAAAGGAGAATTTAGAGGCCTTCATCTCTGCTCTCAAAAATAATGAGAACATGAAGGATGAGGATCTTGTTGAAAAAATTAAAGTGGATGTTGTAAGTCCTATAACAACTGTAGATGAAAAGGTTGTAAAGGAACTTGAGCTTTTCAAACCATTTGGCGCATCCAATGAGCAGATAATATTTGCTGATGAAAATATTTGTTTCCACAGAGTATTTTTATGCGGTAAGGAAAATCAGATTGGTCGCTTTGCCTGCTCTAAGGATGGAAAAGAATTTACGGTAGTGGACTTCGATGTTGAAAATGGAATTAAGAAAAATATAATAGATAAATATGATGAAGAAAGCTGGACAAGTCTTACAATGGGTAATAAAGAAGGGATTATGATGAATCTTGCATACCAGCCTTCTATCAGTTCTTATAATAATCAGGTGCAGTATAAATATATCGATGCCTGCTAGAATCTATATTTTGTGGGATTTATAAGTTCTGTCCACAATTATTTAGTAAAAGTACACATTATAACCATTAGAAAAATTACTTTTTTTGTGTAAAATGTAGAATAATTTTATTTAGTCATTTTGTCTTTGATTTATTCTTGAAAAAGTTATATAATATGTGTCGATAGACGATATAAGTATTTTTTGATTGTTTAAATAATAGGTAGGTAATAATTAAGAATTGACAAAGAGAATTTAGTTGTTTTATTTACGGAGGAAAAACCATGGTAGCAAGTGATATCGGAATAGATTTAGGTACAGCCAATGTGCTTGTATATATTAAGGGAAAAGGTGTTGTTTTAAGAGAGCCTTCAGTAGTAGCATTTGATAAGGACTCTAACAAAATTAAAGCTATAGGTGAGGATGCAAGACTTATGCTTGGTCGTACACCTGGTAATATAGTAGCAGTAAGACCACTTAGACAGGGTGTAGTTTCAGACTATACCGTAACTGAGAAGATGCTTCGTTACTTCATTCAGAAGGCTGTTGGTAAGAGCAGATTTAGAAAGAAGCCTCGTATCAGTGTCTGTGTTCCTAGTGAGGCTACAGAAGTTGAGAAGAGAGCAGTAGAGGAAGCAACCTATGAGGCAGGAGCACGTGAGGTTGCAATTATCGAAGAGCCTGTAGCAGCAGCTATCGGTGCTGGTATAGATATTTCCAAGCCATGTGGTAACATGATAGTTGACATCGGTGGTGGTACTACTGACGTAGCTGTTATCAGTCTTGGCGGTACTGTTGTAAGTACTTCTATTAAGATTGCCGGCGATAACTTTGATGATGCTATTGTTCGTTATATGAGAATTACTCATAACCTTTTAATAGGTGAGAGAACTGCAGAAGATATTAAGATTAACATTGGTTCTGCTTATAAGCGTCCAGAGGTAGTAACTATGGATGTTAGAGGTAGAAACTTAATTACAGGTCTTCCTAAGACTATTGAGATTTCATCAGATGAAACTCTTGAGGCACTTAGCGTAGTTACTTCAGAAATCGTAGAGGCTGTTCATAGCGTATTAGAGCAGACCCCTCCAGAGCTTGCTGCAGATATTTCAGACAGAGGTATCGTTCTTACAGGAGGCGGAAGCCTTTTATATGGTCTTGAAGAACTCATTTATGAGAAGACTGGTATTAACACCATGACAGCTGAAGATCCTATGACAGCTGTTGCAGTAGGAACAGGTATGTATGTTGAATTTTTAAGTAACGCTGGTTCAAGAAGCAGCGAAGACTAATTAATAAAAAATCTACTAAGGCGGCTTAAATTTTTTAAGTCGCCTTTTTCTTTTATTTGAAATAATTAATAAGCATCATGGCAGACAAGCCTGCATGATGCTTTAGACAACATGAAAAGCGTGAGAAGGTGAGTTATATGGATGAGGTAGTAAAGGTATCAGGGTATGTAGAAAAAATCGTATATAGAAATGAAAATAACGGCTACACAGTCCTTACCATGAGTGAAGCAGACAGTGGCGAAGACATGAGCTTAACCGGTACATTTTCATATATAGCCGAAGGACAGTTTTTAGAGGTTACAGGCAATGCTACTGTTCATAGGGATTATGGTCCACAGATTAATGTTACGGAATATGTTTTAAAGGATCCAAGTGACACGACATCTATGGAAAAATACCTTGGTTCAGGTGCCATAAAGGGCGTGGGGCCGGCACTTGCAGCCAGAATAGTAACTATGTTTAAGGAGGATACCTTTAAGATTATAGAGGAGACTCCGGAAAAGTTAGTAAAGGTTAAGGGAATAAGTAAAAAAGGTGCAAGGAAAATCGCTGAGCAGTTTATGAATGACAGAAAAATGCGTTCTGCCATGATGTTTTTGCAGAAATATAATATTCCTATGAACCTGGCGGTTAAGGTCTATAAGTATTATGGTGAGAAAATGTATAAGGTACTAGAGGATAATCCATACCGTCTGGCGGAGGATATATTTGGAGTGGGCTTTAAAACCGCTGATAATATAGCTTCCAGCATGGGAATAAGTGGTGATTCCAACTTTAGAATATCTGCAGGACTTAAGTATACTCTTAGCCTTGCAGGTAATAACGGACATTGCTATCTTCCTATGGAAGGTCTTATTCAGGAAACCGTAAGGCTTCTGGGAGTTAACGAGGAGATAGTTAGAAGAGAAGCCTTAAACCTCCTTTTGGATAAGGATTTCATTTTGGAGGAAAAGGGTGAGGATAAAAATGTATATTTGGCCTCTATGTATTATATGGAAGCCGGCTGTGCCCGCATGTTAAATGATCTTAATATAAGGTTTTCTGCAGATACAGAGGGCCTTGAAAAAGAGATAGAGAAGATAGAAAAGGAAGATAGTATTGAGCTGGATGATATTCAGAAAAATGCTATTATAGAGGCTGCTCAAAGTGGAGTAATGATTATAACCGGTGGTCCCGGAACAGGTAAAACCACCACCATTAATACCATTATAAAAATATTTGAAAAAGAAGGCATGGACTTCTTACTGGCAGCTCCTACAGGAAGAGCGGCTAAGCGTATGACAGAGGCTACGGGGTACGAAGCCCAGACTATTCACAGACTTTTAGAGGTGAATGGAATGACTGAGGATGGAGTTGAAAGGGATGGCACTATATTTTCCAGAAATGAGACCAATCCCTTAGAATGCGATGTTGTAATTATAGATGAGATGTCCATGGTGGACATATATCTTATGAATGCCCTTCTTAAGGCACTTACACCGGGAGTCAGACTTATAATGGTAGGTGACGCAAGTCAGCTTCCAAGCGTGGGACCCGGAAATGTATTAAAGGACATGATAAATGCTGATTTTTGTACAGTTGTAAGACTTAAGAAAATATTCAGACAGGCTGCACAAAGCGATATTATTATGAATGCCCATGCCATTAATAATGGGGAAAAGATAAAGATGGATAATAAGAGTAAGGATTTCTTCTTCCTTAAGAGAGATGATCCTAATACCATTCTTCAGCTGGTGGTGCATCTTGTAATGAAGAGTATGCCGGAATATGTTAAGGCGGACCCATATGATGTACAGGTTTTAACGCCCATGAGAAAGGGTGAGCTTGGAGTAGAAAATCTGAATAAGGTTCTGCAGAGATTTTTAAATCCCGAGGAATTTGGAAAGGTGGAGCGAGAGTTTCATGGAGTGCTTTTCCGAGAGGGTGATAAGATAATGCAGATTAAAAATAATTATAATATTACCTGGGAAAAACGCCTTGGTAAAGGTTTTATAGAGGAAGAAGGAAAGGGCGTATTTAATGGTGACTGCGGCATTATAAAGAGAATTGATAATGACGGAGAAAAGGTTGTGGTTCAATTTGAAGACAACAAAATAGTGGATTATGATTTTTCTGATATGAATGAAATAGAGCTTTCCTATGCAATTACCATTCATAAATCTCAGGGAAGTGAGTATCCGGCGGTAGTTATACCTATTTTTTCAGGTCCGCCAATACTATTTAACAGAAACCTTTTATATACCGCCATTACAAGGGCAAGACAGTGCGTAACCATAGCCGGCAGCAGGGAAAAGCTTGAATTTATGATTGGTAACAAGGTGGAGTCTAAAAGATATTCAGGACTTTGCGAACGTATAAAAGAGCAACTTATATAAAAAGGATAATAATATGGCTGTAATGGGTTTAATAAGGGATGTATACAGGACGGTGGAGGATATATTTTATCCTGCCAGATGCCCTATCTGCGATGGGGTGAGACCTGTAGGCGAAAGGGGCTTTTGTGAGAAATGCAAGGATAAGCCCAGGATAATATATGAGCCCTATTGTATGAAATGTGGCAGGGAAACGGATGCCGGAGAAGAGTATTGTGAGGAATGTAGGGGTAAGGATTTTAACTTTGAAAGAGGCAGGGCCCTATGTCTTTATGATACCAATATGCGTCATTCCGTAAGTAATTTTAAATATCATAAAAGGCAGGAATATGCCAGTAGCTATGCAAAGCTTATGTATGAAGAACTGGGGGATTTTATGGCGAGAATTAACCCGAGTTTTTTGGTTCCAATCCCCATACATAGAAGCAGATATTATAAGAGAGGCTATAACCAGGCAGAGCTTCTTGCAAGGGAGCTTTCTCTTCTTACAGGCATACCCTGGGACAATTTACTTATCAGAGTGAAAAATACCACGAGACAGAAGGAGCTTGATAAGGAAGAGAGAAGGTCTAATTTAAGAGAAGCATTTTCCATTAATCCGGAAAAAAATATTAATTCGGGTATTGACAGAATCATGCTTGTAGATGATATTTATACTACAGGGAGTACCCTGGATGAATGTGCATTTATCTTAAAGAAGGCAGGAGTTAAAGAGGTTTACTTTGTGACTCTTTGCCAGGGTAAAACTTAAGAAAAGACTAAAGATAAGACCTTATAAGATAAGACTCTAAGAGTAAAAAAATAGATAAAATATAGATAAAATATAGATAAAAATATATAATTCCTGAAAGGAGTTTATAAAATGGTTGAATATAAGGATTACATTTCAGTAGAAGATTATAATGAGCTTAGAAGCTCTGTAAAATGGATAAGGGTTAATCCCAAAAGAGCTAAGAAAGCTCTAGATAATTCATATCATAAAATAATTGCATATATGGATGAGAATCCCGTAGGTATGGCGCGTATAGTAAGTGACGGTGGATATACCTATTTTATTACTGATGTAATCGTAAGACCTGATTGCCAGGGAAATCATATAGGAAGCCATATGATAGAGGAATTATTAAACTTCATAAAGGAAGACGTGGGAGAGAATGAAACCGTTATGGTAAGCCTTATGGCGGCCTTTGAAAGAGAAGATTTTTATGAGAGATTTGGATTTCACACAAGACCATATGGAAATCATGGTCCGGGAATGAGCATGTGGCTTTCCAGATTAAGCAGTAATGAAGTGGTGAAATCATAAGTATTCTTGACAGTTTAGGTGTTAAAAGGTATACTTAAGGTAAGATTTTAGGGGCGATTTGCTCTATTTTTACCGTGAAAAAGATAGGGCTTTTATTTTTTGTTTTGGGTACGAAGTAGGACGAAATAAGACGATTTAGTAGTAAATTAAGATATTATGGGAAGTAAAAGATAAAGGGTGATTTTTTACTTGATGCGGAGACATAGAAAGGGAATTTGTATGGGGGATTTATTTGTAAAATGGGTAAGTTCCGCCCGTTATGACAGGTATAGAGAAGAAATAAAAAAACGAAATCTAAAATCTATCAAATCATACATATTAGTTGGCATGATGGTAAGCGTAGTTAACATTATTGCCCAGACCTTTATAATGCATACAGATGTATTTTTACAGGGATTATTGTTAGTAGTTTATTTTTTGTCAGTATATTTGGTATATAGATTTGTTTTATTAAAAGGGAATAAAAATTCTACACTGGCACTTTATTTTATAGAGGAGCCGGTAATGATACTCTCTATACTTATGGGAACTGTATGGGATCCTCATAAGGATGCAATTACATTTTTACTAATGATACTAGTAATGCCTATATTTATAATCGACAAGCCTTGGAAGGTTACAGTCTATATAACCTCCAATACTTTTCTTTTTGCGCTCTTAAGCTTCCTGTTTAAGGATTTCTCAGTATTTAAAGACGATATAATTCATGTTTTAGGCTTCTATATTTGTTCTGTAATGATTGAGCTTTATGTTAACCTTGTTCATATTGAAGGTGTGGAAAGCTATGAAAAGCTTATGAAAAAATCCAGTATAGACGATGTTACGGGATTAAAGAACAGATATGCCTTGAAAAATGATACGGATTACTATACAGATATGGATGTTATGGTTATACTCGCTACCATTAACGATTTTAAATTCTTTAATGATATGTATGGCCACAGGGCAGGAGAGTACATTTTAAGCGAGTTTGCCAAGGATATAAGATTAGAGTTTGTAGGCTTTAATTCCTATCTCTACAACGGTGATAATGTTTTAATTATTTTGGAAAATGAGGGAGAAGATTTTTTCTTAGAAAAAGCAAAGGTTTTAAGTGAAAAAATCTCTACCTTGAAGGTTGATGGTATTACCATCTATCCGTCCTGCAGCTTTGGATATACCTATGGAAAGGTTAAAAAGGACGGCCTCCAAAAGATGATTTATTACGCCGATATTATGCTTTATCAGGCTTTGGGTGATAATGAAACTCATATGGCGGGAGATGAGTATAAGGAGGATTTGGATGTTAAAGAGATTTCCAAGTACTCTTATATTGGATTTAATGCTAAATCAGAAAATATAGATGAACTTACAGGTCTTCCAAACATGACATTTTTTAGAAGAAAGTCTATGGAATACCTTGAAAATATAGTGGATAGAACCAGGCAAATTGCCTTTGTTTATTTTAATCTTGAGAACTTAAAATCCTACAATGAGGAGTATGGTTTTAAAAAGGGTGATGAGCTGTTAATATTTATAGCAGATACTCTTACAGAATATTTTAACAGGCGAATAGTAGCAAGATTTGGCGAGGACCATTTTGTGGTAATGTGCTATGCAGAGGGCGTAGAGGAAACCATTAATCAGGTTTGTGCCAAGGTAAATGAATATCATAACAGAATGAGTACCAAGCTTAAAGCAGGAATCTGTATATATGCAGATGAAGAGGATGTTACCATTCCGTGCGACCATGCTAAGCTTGCCTGTGACAGCATAAAAGGCGCCTTCGATGTCAATTATAAATTCTATGATGAAAGCTTTGAAAAGAGTAATAGGATTCATGAATATATTATAAATAACATTGATGAAGCGGTGGAAAGAGAATATATAAAGGTTTATTATCAACCTATAGTTTCCTCTGAAACAGGTGAGATGGTAGGTATGGAGGCCCTTAGCCGCTGGGTGGATCCAAAATATGGAATGCTTTCACCGGGAGACTTCATAACAGTGCTTGAGAATTCAAGGCTTATAGATAAGCTGGATATGTTTGTGGTAAAGCGCGTATGCATGGATTATAAAGAGCAGTGTGACAAGGGTATTAAGCCAACACCGGTTTCCATGAACCTTTCCAGAAAGGATTTCATGCTTACTGACGTGGTAGGTAATATAATTGGCTATGTGGAAGAATATAAGGTGAATCCAAAGGATATACATATAGAGATTACTGAAAGTGCTCTCTCCGATAACTTTGATGATTTGATTGAGAAAATTGACAGCTTCAGAGACTATGGTTTTGAAATATATCTGGATGATTTCGGTAGTGAATACTCATCCCTTAATTTACTTCAGGACTTTGAATTTGACGTTATGAAGATTGACATGAAATTCCTTCGTTCCTTTAAGGTTAAGAAGAATTCTGCAATTATCATAGAGACCATAGTTTCCCTGGCTCGTAAGATTGGTGTGAAGTCCTTAGCAGAGGGTGTTGAAACCAAGGAACAGTATGAATTCTTAAAGAGTCTTGGCTGCGACATGATACAGGGCTATCTCTTTAGTAGACCAAAGCCATTGGAGGATGTGCTTAGAGCCCCTGTAAATACAGTATAAAGATTCAAAGTGTATGTAGTATAAAGATTTGAAATGCAAAAAGAATAAAATAACATTTAAATTAAAAACCCCGTCTATGGCAAAACTACCATAAACGGGGTTAATTAATTTTTACTATGATATTATTCTAATATTATTTTAATATTACTCTTCACCATTCCAACAATAAGTACAAAGGTTTTCTGTAGGAATTCCTACTGAACCAAGCATATCATCAAGTCTGTTAAATCTAAGAGTAGTAAATTTAAGCTCTTTTCTGATTTCTTCAACCATCTGATCATATTTTGGATTATCCGGATCACAGTACTCCTTTAAGGTTTCCTCTGAAACATCCTCAGTTCCCTCGAGTTTTGCTATCATTCTACGAGTGATAAGCTCCATTTCTGAATTAGAACGAGAGAAGTTAAGGTATTTACAGCCATATACTAAAGGTGGGCAGGCAGGTCTTATATGAACCTCCTTGGCACCGCTATCGAAGAGATATTCTGTAGTTTCTCTAAGCTGTGTTCCTCTAACTATGGAATCATCTATAATTAAAAGAGATTTATCCTTAATAAGCTCTGGTACAGCTATAAGCTTCATTTTTGCTATCATATCACGCTTACTCTGAATGGTAGGCATAAATGATCTTGGCCAGGTTGGAGTATATTTGATAAATGGTCTTGAATGAGGTATGCCGCTTTCGTTAGAGTAACCGATGGCATGAGCAGTACCTGAATCAGGTACACCTGCTACTATATCAGGCTTAACATCATCACGCTTTGCAAGGCAGGCACCGCAGTTATAACGAACCTGCTCAACGCTGTGACCTTCATAGGAACTACAAGGATAACCATAGTAAACCCAAAGGAAGGTACATATCTTCATCTTTGTTCCAGGTGCCATGAGAGTACGAACACCCTCGCTGGTAACTACAGCTATCTCACCAGGACCAAGTTCTTTAACATCTGTATAACCTAAGTTTCTATAGGCAAAGGATTCAAAGGAGAGGCAGTAAGCATCTTCCTTCTTTCCAACTGCTATAGGATGTCTGCCGTATTTATCTCTGGCAGCATATATTCCCTTAGGTGTGAGTAAGAGGAGACTTAAGGAACCGTCCACAAGCTCCTGAGCATAGTGGATACCTTCTATAATATTCTCTTTTTGATTGATAATTGCTGCAACGAGCTCAGTAGGATTAATATCTCCACCGCTCATTTCCAAAAAGTGAGAATTGCCGTCTGAAAAGATTTTATCAGCTATTTCATCAGTATTATTAATCTTGCTGACGGTAGTGATGGCGTAAGTGCCATGATGAGAACGAACTATAAGGGGCTGTGGTTCGTAATCTGAGATACAGCCGATACCGTAGTAACCCTCTAATTCATGGACATCCTTGTCGAATTTGGTACGGAAAGGTGAATTTTCAATGTTGTGTATGGCTCTGTTAAAACCATTCTCGCCATAGACAGCCATTCCACCGCGTCTTGTACCAAGATGTGAATGATAATCAGTTCCAAAGAATAAATCAAAAACGCAGTCCTTTTTGGCTGCGACTCCGTAAAAACCGCCCATTTCTAAATCTCCTTCACTATATGCATAAATTTTTCATAACAAATATTAACACATTGAGAACATTTAGTAAACTTTTAAAAAAAATTTTTTATTTTGAATTGTAACCGAATCAAAAATATTGTATAATGTGAAACAGTGGGTTACTGTTTAGCGCAAAGGTAACCAAAAAATTTAAAGATAGGAGATTGTTACTATGGGATTGTTAGAACAGAAAGTACTTAGAGATGATTTAAGTGCAAAGGAAAAGGAATTAGTAGAGCAGGTTTGGGAATTTGTCCGTGAAATATCTCTCCCTGAAGAGCTCGAAGGCCTTACTGATGCTGAGAAGATGGAGACTTTCGGTACAACAGAGATAGTTGATATCTTATCAGATCTTACAACATTTGATGAAGTTAGAGAAAAGATTCAGCAGTGGGATCTTGAGTGCATCAAGCAGAATGACGTTGTTGAGAACATTAAGAAGACCGAGGTAGGTGTTGTTCTTAAAAAGTTCCATGTACCTGTTGACGATTCATTCCAGATTAAGTATAATGTCTTCACCGAAGGCGGAGAGCTTGAGGTATGGGAGCATGATGAGTGTCAGAAGACTAATAGCGCACTTGCAGGAGCTAACGAGCTCTTTGGCAAGGTTGTTAGCGACCTTCATCTTATTAAGGGTGGAATTGAAGAGAGTAAGTAATTAGTAAGTTGATGATTGATTAACCATATAGGTTACATTGATTGGTTTACAGATTAAATTAGCATTAGATTTATAAGAAAGTGGTTTGATAAAGTGTTATCTATTATTAGAAAAAGGCTTGTAGCATGTGTTGTTGTATTATCTTTAGCATTGATTCTCATATCAGTAAGTTATGAGACAGCCAGTGCTCAAAGTATAAGTTTTACAAGGAAACAGGCTTTAAATGGAAAATCAAATATTGTTAATAAATCTGCAAAGAAGAAAAATAATTCGAAGAAGTCTTCAAGTTCGAAGGCTTCTTCGAAAAAAATAACTACTACTGAAGACGTTTCTATGTACTATGATGAATATGTACCTGAAGATGAGACTCGTACAGAGACTGTAGATAACTACATTGAGCTTAAGTATGATGACAGATACAGATTCGAGAATAACGTCAAAAGTATAAGTAATAAATCGGTTTCATCCAAGAATGTTAAAACAGGGGAAACCGATTCTTCTGTGTTATCAAGAGATTCTAAGAATAAGAAGATGGTTATCGCCAAAGGCTGCGGTGAAGCAGAGGTTACACTGGATAATAATGAGAAGATAACTGTTAAGGTTAGCCCTGCTAAGATAAGTCTTATTCTTATGGCTGGACAGAGTAACATGGAAGGTAGTCCAAGTATTAAAACTAAGGCAGATACCTACAGAATGCAGTCTGTTCTCAATGAAGTAGGACAGGTTTATAATACCTATGGCCCTTCAGATGCAGGACATGGTAGGAAGGTTGGAGGCTATGGCAGCTATTCACAGGGACTTACCTACTATAATGCGTCACATTTTGTACCGGATTCCCTTACAGATAATTCTTCTAAAAATATATGTAAGAGAACTAACAATCTTACAAAGGCTTCAAGTGCTCAGGGTAAGATTGGTATGGACTCTGCATTTGCCTATGAATGGGTAAAGAAGACAGGTGAGAAGGTTTGGCTTGTTAATGCTTCCCATAATGGTAAGTCTATTAGCGAGTGGGTGCCTACAGGTAAAGAGTTTAAAGAGGCAGTAGAGCTTTATAAGAGATGTGCTAAGGTTCTTAATAAAGAGATTAAGGCAGGTCATTATAAGCTATCACATAAAGGATATATGTGGATGCAGGGAGAGCAGGATTTCCGTATGTCATCTACAGAATACCGCAACAAGTTCATGCGTATGCACGCAGGTTTTAAGCAGAAGCTTAAGTTTAAGGGACTTTCTGACTATAGCAAGGTTAAGGGCAAGATTGAATTTGCAGGCGTTATACCTGTAAGAGCTCATGCCAATCCTAAGAATGTTAAAGATCTTAGAATGACAGGACCACGTATAGCTCAGTATTATATGACTTCATCCAGCTTACCAAGATATAAGGATATTTATTTATCCAGTCAGGTTGGAGAGGCATGGTATTCATCATCTACTGTAAAGCATTATTTTAAGACCAAGTATGGTAATAATAAGAACTATAAGAACAGAATTAAGTTTAGAAATGCGTCTGCAGCAAGTCTTCCTACTAAGATAAAACAGGTGCATGCAACAATTCATTATGAGCAGCTTGGCTATAATGAGCTTGGTTTTGATGCAGCTGATAACATCTTATATGCTACAGGAATCGTTAAGAAAAAGGCTGGTAAAAATGCCGTTATTAAGCTTGTTTCAGAGGATGGTATAACAGATATTAACCAGATAGACTCTGTAAGCAACAGAATGATTATAGTTCCTAAGGTATATCCTACCTGGAAGGCTAAGAAGCTTAAGCTTACTCACAGAGGAAGTCAGGTTTCTTATAGTGAATTACTTGCTAGATTTAAAGCACCACAGGTTATCGATGATGATTCATCTGAAAACAATCAGTATATCATTTCATTTAACCTTGGAAAGGTCTATAGAAACTACTCTCCATGGATTAGAAAATTTAAGGTTAAGCTCTATGGAAAAATCAAAACTAAATAAAAAATAAAATTTTTTAAAAAAAAGTGCTTGACATTTTTTTGGATAGGAATTATTATTGTTTATCATAAAGGCAAGGGCGTCTTAGAGATACAATCTCTGGGCGCTCTTTTTTGCGTGTTTTTAAGCCTTTATGAAAAGTAAATGCTTTAAAGTAAATGCTTTATGTACTTTGAAAAGTGATTTAAAAAGTCACTTAAGGGTTTATGTTCTAGCGTCGCTTGACATAGACCGGTAGAAAAACTTTTTGCGACGCAGAAAAGAGGTAAATATGAATAAGCAAAATGTTCCTGAAATGTTTGGTTCAAAAGTTTTCAGTGACAAAGTTATGAAAGCTCGTCTTTCAGACAAGGTTTATCAATCACTTAAAAGAACCATTGATGAAAACGTAAAACTTGAAGAGGATGTAGCCGAGGCAGTTGCTACTCAAATGCGTGACTGGGCAGTTGAAAATGGAGCTACTCATTACACACATTGGTTTCAACCTCTTACAGGTGTAACTGCAGAAAAGCATGACAGCTTCATTTCACCTTCACCTGATGGCGGAGTACTTATGGAATTCTCAGGTAAAGAACTTATTAAAGGTGAACCTGATGCTTCTTCATTTCCTTCCGGAGGACTTAGAGCAACATTTGAGGCTAGAGGTTATACAGCATGGGACCCAACCTCATATGCATTTATCAAGGATCACACACTTTGCATCCCAACAGCGTTCTGCTCTTACTCAGGAGATGCACTTGATAAAAAGACTCCACTCCTTCGTTCTATGCAAGCTCTTAACCGCCAGGCAAAGAGAATCTTAAAACTTTTCGGTAAAGAAGTTAAATATGTTAGAACAAGCGTTGGACCTGAGCAGGAATACTTCCTTGTAGACAAGGAAATGTTTGAAAAAAGGCCTGACTTAGTATATACAGGAAGAACTCTTTTCGGAGCACGAGCTCCAAAGGGACAGGAGTTAGATGATCATTACTTTGGTGTAATCAAGCCAAGAGTAACAGCCTTCATGGAGGATTTAAATAACGAGCTTTGGAAGCTTGGAATTCTCGCAAAGACTGAGCATAACGAGGTTGCACCTGCACAGCATGAGCTTGCTCCTATCTTCTCAACTACCAACGTGGCAACTGATAACAATCAGCTCACCATGGAGATTATGCAAAAGGTAGCAAGAAAGCATGACATGGTTTGCTTACTTCATGAGAAACCATTTGCAGGCGTTAATGGTTCAGGTAAGCATAACAACTGGTCCATGGCTACTGACACAGGTGTGAATCTTCTTTCACCTGGTGATACACCATCTGAGAATGCACAGTTCATTTTATTCCTTTGTGGTGTAATTCAGGCAGTTGATGATTATCAGGATCTTCTTCGTCTCTCAGCTGCAACAGCAGGAAATGATCACAGACTTGGAGCTAACGAAGCACCCCCTGCAATCATTTCAGTATTCCTTGGAGATGAGTTAACAGCAATCCTTGATGCAATCAAGAATGATAAGCCATATGAGGAGCATGAGAAGGTTGTTATGAAGCTTGGTGTTCATTCATTACCAAGATTCTCAAGAGATACAACTGATAGAAACCGTACTTCACCATTTGCATTTACAGGTAACAAGTTCGAGTTCAGATCTCTTGGTTCTTCAAACAGCATTGCATGCTGTAATATCATGTTAAATGCAGCAGTTGCAGAAAGTCTTGAGCAGTATGCTGACAGACTTGAAAAGGCAGAGGATTTCGAGGCAGAGCTTCATGATCTTATCAAGGAAGTAATTGTTAAGCATGAGAGAATCTTGTTCAACGGTAACGGATACGGCGAAGAGTGGATTAAGGAGGCAACAGAGGTTAGAGGCCTTTCAAATCTTAGAACTACAGCTGATGCAATGCCACATCTCTTAGATGAGAAGAATAAGAAAATGCTTATGTCTCACAAGGTATTTACAGAGACAGAGCTTAATTCAAGATGTGAGATCATGCTTGAGAATTATTGTAAGACTATTAATATCGAAGGACTTACAATGGTTGACATGGTTAGAAAGAATTACCTTCCAGCAATCGAGGGTTATTTAAACAGAGTTGCAGGAACTATTTCACTTATGAAGTCAGTAAGTGACAAGGTTAAATGTAACTACGAGCTTTCAACTATGGAAAGACTTTCAGAGCTTACAGATTACATCTTAGAAAAGGTTGAAGTTCTCGAGGATGTACTTTCTAAGGTTGATGATTTTGATACTATCATCGAAACCTCAGAGTTCACCAGAGATAAGGTACTTCCTTCAATGGAAGACTTAAGAAAATATGTTGATGAGGCAGAAATGCTTTCACCAGAGGAGTGCTGGCCATTCCCAAGCTATGGAAAGCTTTTATTCTCAGTATATTAATAAAAAAGCTAGATTATGGGACATAAATGGAAAAAATTATAAGAGTTTTTAGAAAAAAATATAAATAAAAATTATAAGAAAAGGAAGGGTGACGGATATGACAGAAGAAATTATGAATGCGATAAGCGGAGAAGTGTTCTCCGTATGGTTCCTTATTGGTGCAGCGCTTGTATTTTGGATGCAGGCAGGATTTGCAATGGTTGAGACAGGTTTTTCAAGAGCTAAGAATGCAGGTAACATTCTTATGAAGAATCTCATGGACTTTTGTATCGGTTGTGTAATGTTTATCATCATTGGATTTAGTTTACTCCTTGGTGAAGACATGTTAGGTTTCATCGGAAAACCAGGTTTTGATATTATTACAGATTATGCAAAGTTTGATTGGTCAAACTTCGTATTCAACCTTGTTTTCTGTGCTACCACAGCTACTATAGTATCAGGTGCCATGGCAGAAAGAACTAAGTTCTTAAGCTACTGTGTATATTCTGGTGTTATATCAGGTTTAATATACCCAATTGAGGCACATTGGATCTGGGGCGGCGGCTGGCTTGCAGAGATGGGATTCCATGATTTTGCAGGATCATGTGCAATTCACATGGTTGGTGGAATCGCAGCTTTAGTTGGTGCCAAGATGGTTGGTGCTCGTATCGGTAAGTTTAAAAGAGATAAATCCGGTAAGGTAACTAAGGTAAATGCTTTCCCTGGTCATAATATCGTTATCGGTGCCTTAGGTGTATTCATCCTTTGGCTTGGATGGTATGGTTTCAACGGTGCAGCTTGTACATCATCAGATCAGCTTGCATCAGTATTTGTAACAACTACAATCGCTCCTTCAGTAGCAACAGTAGTATGTATGATATTTACATGGATTAAGTATGGTAAGCCTGACGTTTCAATGTGTTTAAACGCATCTCTTGCAGGTCTTGTAGCAATCACAGCTCCTTGTGATGTTACAGACGCCACAGGTGCTATTATAATCGGTGCAGTTGCAGGACTTTTAGTATGCTTCGGTGTTTGGTTCTTAGATTACGTACTTCACATTGACGATCCAGTCGGTGCAGTTGCAGTACATATGATGAACGGTGTGTGGGGTACACTCGCAACTGGTCTTTTCGCAACAAAAACAGCACCAGGAAATGACACTCTTCAGGGTCTTTTCTATGGCGGTGGCTTCCATCTTTTAGGAGTTCAGGCAATCGGAGTTCTTGCAGTAGCAGCTTGGACAACAGTAACCATGGTAATTGTATTTGCTATCATCAAATTAATCTTTGGTTTAAGAGTTTCTGAAGAAGAAGAAATCGAAGGTCTTGACGAGAAAGAGCATGGTCTTACTTCAGCATATGCTGGTTTCTCAATCGTAGATATGAGTAGCGGTACAATGGATGAAAATGAAAATACTCATCTCGGCGAAGATAGCTACGAGGCTGCCAGCGAAGCTAAGAGAAAGGCTGCAGTTCCTGTACATGACATGACTCAGGCAGTTAAGGGAACAAGCCTTGACACAGGAATGAACAAGGTAGTAATCATCACAAAGCTTTCAAGATACGACAGACTTAAGAAAGCCCTTAATGAATTAGGTATCACCGGTGTAACCGTAACTCAGGTAACAGGTTGTGGTATGCAGAAGGGTAGTGGTCAGATGTACCGTGGAGTTGAGATGGACGTTACCTTACTTCCTAAGATTAAGCTTGAAGTAGTAGTAAGTGAAATCCCAGTAGATGCAGTAATCGAAACAGCCAAGAAAACTCTTTACACCGGTAAGATTGGTGACGGTAAGATCTTCGTATATCCAGTTAGCCGCGTAGTTAAGATTAGAACCGGCGAGGAAGATTTCGAAGCACTTCAGGATGTTGAGTAATCTTTAAAAGCTAAAAAACTAATAAGAAAATGCTAATGAAAAAGCTATAAAAAAGCTAAAAAAATGCTATAAAAATGCTATAAAAATGCTAAAAAAAACAGTAAGAAAACATTATGTCAATGGATTAAAAGTAAGTATAAGTAAAATTTTTGAGTAAATATATTAGGTAAAACAAAGCGTATAATAGGGAAAAAAATAAAAGAAGTGAAAAGCGTATAACAGGGTGGATTTTTAAGTAAATAAAACAATAAAAATAAAAGAAAAAATCAAAAAATAAAAGTAGTCAAATTAGAAAAAAATAGTCATATTAATAGTCAAAAAATATAAATAAAAATAAAAGAAGAATTTAAAAAACCTAAAAATTAATTATACAACGGAGGACTAAAAATGACTGACTATTTCGAGTCGGATAAGCTCCACGAAGAATGTGGAGTGTTTGGAGTATATGCACCTGCTGGTGAAAATGTATCAAACGACATATATTATGGTCTGGTTGCTTTACAGCACAGAGGTCAGGAATCAGCAGGAATGTCAGTGTCAGATACCGATAGCTATATGGGAAATCTTACGACAAAAAAAGGCATGGGACTTGTAGGTGAGGTTTTTAGCAAAAGCGATTTGAAAGAGCTCAAAGGAAATATCGGTGTTGGTCATGTAAGATATTCGACTACAGGTGAAAGTATTCCAGAAAATGCTCAACCTATATCGATGAAGTATATTAAGGGGAGTCTATCTTTGGTGCATAATGGTAATATCATAAATGCCCAGAAAATAAAAGAGCTTCAAATGTATCGTGGGCAGGCTCATTACACCACCACTGATACAGAGGTTATAGCCTATGAAATAGTTAGTGAGAGAGTAAAAACCCAATCCATCGAAGAGGCAGTAATAAATGCAGCGAAAAAGATGAAGGGTGGATATGCCTGTCTTGTCATGAGTCCTAAAAAGCTTGTGGGTATCAGAGATCCATATGGAATCAAACCTCTGGTACTTGGAAAAAAGCAGGATAAATATATTCTGGCTTCTGAGAGTTCTGCTATAACCGCAGTTGGCGGAGAATTAATAAGAGACATAAAACCTGGCGAAGAAATAGTAATCACAGAGGAAGGAATATATAGTGACGAGACCCTTTGTGGTCTTAAATGTGCACATTGCATATTTGAGTATATATATTTTGCAAGAAGTGATTCTATCATTGATGGAATCGAAGTACATGAAGCGAGATTTCGGGCAGGACAAGCTCTTGCCCGATCTTCTCACGTTGAGGCTGACGTAGTTGTAGGAGTTCCGGATTCGGGACTTGTGGCAGCAGAGGGCTATGCAAAAGAATCAGGCATTCCTTTTGCACTTGCATTTCATAAAAACAGCTACATTGGCAGAAGCTTCATAAAACCTACAGATGAGGAAAGAAAAAATGCAGTAATTATGAAGCTTAGCGTATTAAAGAGTGTGGTTAAAGATAAAAGAATAGTTATAATAGACGACTCCATAGTACGTGGAACCACTATGAAAAAGATAATAGAAATGCTTAAGAAAGAAGGAGCCAAAGAAGTACATGTAAGAATCAGCTCCCCACCTTTCTTATATCCATGTTTCTATGGCACCGATGTACCAAGCAGCGGACAGCTAATAGCATCTGAACATTCAGCCGAAGAAGTTTGCAAAAACATAGGGGCAGATTCCTTAGTATACCTTGACACCAAGGACTTCAAGGCCATGGTCGGAGACCTATCCATTTGCTCAGCCTGCTTCGACAACAACTATCCGGTGTAAAGAATCGTAAAACCGACATACATAACAACTCCGTAAAGTGTTAGCCCATAGTAGTAACTTATAAAGCAAACCTTCCATAACACACAATTGCTTAAAGTATTAACTGTTTAAAGGGTTAACACAAATCACATAAACCTCTAGTTTTGCCGGGCTTAAAACATAGTGTCCAGTGTGTTTTAAGCTACGAATGGAGTAGGACAAACCAACTTCTCATTGTCCAGAGAGCAGGGATGCGAGATTAATCTCGCGTCCCTGTTTTTTTGCAGTTGTTATGAACACTCGCTAATAAGATGCGCTTGTGAGGCTACAAACTTGAACAACTTGCTCGATGTGTGTACTCGCTTCAGGCTGCGGATTTTCTACCACAGTTGTAGGCGCTTATCCGTCGCCATATCACTTGCAAACTCGTGTAAGCCAGGTTCTTGACAAGTCAAGACAATGCTCACTCGGACAGCAAGTTAAACGATGGCGACTGCTAGCCTACAACTGCGCTGACGAAAATGCACGCAAAGCCATTCCGCTTCGTACACACATCGAGCGGCGTTGTTGAGCAAGTTAAACGATTGCGACTGCAAATTCTCCGAAGGAGAATATGTACAACAGCGCTGATGAAAATTTGCGCAAAGCCTCACTGTGCTGCACTTATTTAGCTTCGTGTTTGCTAAGCACCGGCGGCTACAAACAAAGCACCCTAGGTGAGCATCGATTATCACGATTACTTGCTATCCCGATGCCCGGTAATTTTGAGTGAGCATCGATTATCGCCAAAACTTGCTTTTCCGATGCCTACCGGATTAAGGTGAGCATCGATTTTCACGATTACTTACTTTTCCGATGCCTACCGGATTAAGGTGAGCATCGATTTTCACGATTACTTACTATTCCGATGCCCGGCGGATTTAGGCGAGCATCGATTTTCACGATTACTTACTTTTCCGATGCCTACCGGATTAAGCCGAGCATCGATTATTGCCAAAACTTGCTATCCCGATGCCTACCGGATTAAGCCGAGCATCGATTTTCACGATTACTTACAATTCCGATGCCTACCGGATTTAGGCGAGCATCGATTATTGCCAAAACTTGCTATTCCGATGCCCACCGGATTAAGGTGAGCATCGATTATCACGATTACTTGCTTTTCCGATGCCTACCGGATTAAGGCGAGCATCGATTATTGCCAAAACTTTCTATCCCGATGCCTACCGGATTAAGGTGAGCATCGATTATCGCCAAAACTTGCTTTTCCGATGCCTACCGGATTTAGGCGAGCATCGATTATCGCCAAAACTTGCTTTTCCGATGCCTACCGGATTAAGCCGAGCATCGATTATTGCCAAAACTTGCTATCCCGATGCCTACCGGATTTAGGTGAGCATCGATTTTCACGATTACTTACTATTCCGATGCCCGGCGGATTTAGGTGAGCATCGATTATCACGATTACTTACTTTTCCGATGCCCGGCGGATTTAGGTGAGCATCGATTTTCACGATTACTTGCTATCCCGATGCCTACCGGATTAAGCCGAGCATCGATTATTGCCAAAACTTGCTATCCCGATGCCTACCGGATTAAGGTGAGCATCGATTTTCACGATTACTTACTTTTCCGATGCCGGGGAAATTAGGTGAGCATCGATCACTGCGATAACTCACAATTCCGATGCCTAACACTTATACATAACCTCGACTCAATCGATAAAGTAAGTCGCCGTATGCTTCGCTTGCCAAACAACGCCGATCGATAGTGTATAAAGCGCATTAAATGCGCTTATGAAGCGAAAAGGCTTTGCGTGCATTTTCGTTAGCGCCTGAACACAAATTCGCCTACGTCGAATTCGCAGGAGCCTCACGCTTAGCTTGTCCAACAACGCCGCTCAGTGTGTGTGAAGCGCATTAAATGCGCTTATGAAGCGAAAAGGCTTTGCGTGTATTTTCGTTAGCGCCTGAACACAAATTCGCCTACGGCGAATTCGCAGGAGCCGCACGCTTAACTTGCTCAACAACGCCGCTCGATGTGTGTACGAAGCGGAATGGCTTTGCGTGCATTTTCGTCAGCACAGTTGCACGCTAGCAGTCGCCATCGCTTAACTTGCTGTCCGAGTGAACACTGCCTCCACTTAACCCATCACCTTACTTACACGAGTTTGCAAGTGATATGGCGACGAATAAGCGCGTGCAACTGTGGTAGAAAATCCGCAGCCTGAAGCGAGTACACATCACGAGCAAGTTGTTCAAGTTTGCAGCCTTTTAAGCGCGTATTGCGCGCTTTGTACACATCACGAGCAAGTGTTTCAAGGATGCGGCGGCGACCTTTCTCAAGCAAGTCTTTCAAGTATCATAAGTGTTGCCATATATTTCACTTATCACCATTCGTGCTCTCGCTAAATTCCCCTAAAAAGTTCTTGACAACTCCCCTATCACAAAGTAAAATGATAGGTGATGTCAAAGGAGACATCGACTTCTTTTATTTTTATTTATATTTTTTTGGAAGCAAAGGCGCTTCGAGTATTTTAAATACTTGAAGTGCCTTTTTTTTATGCAATTAAAGGGGATGGAAGGGAAAAATGTGACCCCTGAAATTGCTTAAATATAAATGCAAATATAAATATAAATACAAATCTAAAAAAAACTAAAAATAACAATGTGTAGCTAAAAACAAGAATAGGTGGAGAATGAAAAAAACAAGGAGGCCTAATGAGATGAAGAAAATTAAGGATATGTTTAAGAAAATTGAAAAAAACGGACTATATAACCCTGCCTTTGAGCACGATAACTGCGGTATTGGAGCCATTATTGATATTGAGGGCAGAGCAAGTCATGAATTAGTTCGCGATGCATTATCCATAGTTGAAAATCTCGAACACAGAGCTGGTAAGGATGCAGAAGGAAAGACCGGTGATGGTGTTGGAATTCTTACTCAGATTCCACATAGATTCTTCGCAAAGAAGATGAAGAAGTTGGGAGTTGAGTTACCAGATAGAAGAAAATACGGAGTAGGTATGTTCTTCTTCCCACAGGATGAGCTTGCAAGAAGACAGGCAAAGTCCATGTTTGAAGTAATTGTTAGAAAAGAAGGACTTAAAATTCTTGGTTGGAGAAAGGTAGATACTGCAGAAGAGGTACTTGGAGATAAGGCCAGAGAGTGCATGCCAAATATAGAGCAGGTATTTATAAACAGACCAAAGGAATTAAAGGAAGATATAGATTTTGACAGAAAGCTTTACATTGTCAGAAGAGAATTTGAGCAGAGTAGTGCAGATACTTATGTGCCTTCATTATCCTGCAGAACAATAGTATATAAGGGAATGTTCCTTGTGAATCAGCTGAGACTTTTCTTCACAGATCTTAAGGATCCGGATTATGAGTCAGCTATTGCCATGGTGCATTCACGTTTCTCAACTAATACTAATCCAAGTTGGAACAGAGCACATCCTAACAGATTTATGGTACATAATGGTGAGATTAATACCATTAAGGGAAATGCTGATAAGATGCTTGCAAGAGAAGAGACCATGCATACAGATACATTTTCAGAGGAGGATATGACAAAGGTACTTCCTGTTATTTCTCAAAATGGATCTGACTCAGCAATGCTTGATAACACCCTTGAATTCCTTGTAATGAGCGGTATGGATTTACCACTTGCTGCAATGATTGCAATCCCTGAGCCATGGGCACATAATGAAACTCTTTCCATGGAAGAGAGAGACTTCTATCAATATTATGCAACCATGATGGAGCCTTGGGACGGCCCTGCATCAATCCTTTTCTCAGACGGAGATGTAATGGGAGCAATTCTTGATAGAAATGGTTTAAGACCTTCAAGATATTATGTAATGGATGATAACAGACTTATTCTTTCTTCAGAGGTCGGTGTACTTGACTTAGATGAGAAGCATGTAGTAAAGAAGGAAAGACTTCATCCTGGAAAAATTCTTTTAGTAGATACAAAGCAGAAGAGAGTTATTTATGATGATGAGATAAAGGAAAAATATGCCTGCGCCAAGCCGTTTGGTGAGTGGTTAGACAGTAATCTTTTAAGTCTTTCAGAGCTTAAGATTCCTAACAGAAAGGTGCCTTCATTTACATCTGACAGATTAAAGCAGATTCAGAAAGCATTTGGATATACTTGGGAGAATTACAATGAGGGAATTCTTTCCATGGCCCTTACAGGTTCTGAGAAAATAGGTTCCATGGGTGTGGACATTCCTATAGCTCCATTGTCAGAAGAGTATCAGCCATTATTCTACTATTTCAAACAGCTTTTTGCACAGGTTACAAACCCACCAATTGATGCACAGCGTGAGGAAATCGTAACTTCAAGAACTGTATATGTAGGAAAAAATGGAAATCTTTTGGAGGAGAAGCCTGAGAACTGCCATGTACTTAAGATAAACAATCCTATTTTAACTGATTTGGATGTACTTAAAATCGAGGAGTTAAATGGAAGTCATGGCTTTAAGGTTGCTAAGGTTTCAACTCTTTATTATAAAAATACATCTATAAAGCGTGCCTTAAATCATCTCTTTGTAGAGGTTGATAAAGCTTATAGACAGGGTGCTAACATCCTTATATTATCCGACAGGGGAGTGGATGAGAATCATGTGGCAATTCCATCACTTCTTGCTGTTGCAGCAGTGCATAAGCATTTGGTAGATACAAGAAAGAGTACAGCCATGTCACTTATTCTTGAATCAGGAGAGCCTAGAGAGGTGCATCATTTTGCAACACTTTTAGGTTACGGTGCTTCAGCAGTTAACCCATATCTTGCACATGCAACCATCAAGGAATTAGTTAAGACTGAGCTTCTTGAGAAGGACTACTATGCAGCAGTTGAGGATTACACAGATGCCATTCTTTTTGGTATCGTAAAGATTGCTTCAAAAATGGGAATCTCAACCATCCAGTCTTATCAGGGAAGTAAGATATTTGAGGCAATAGGTATTTCAGAAGAGGTTATAAATGAATATTTCACCGGCACTGTAAGCCGTGTTGGTGGAATTACATTAGAGGATATAGAGCGTGCTGTAGATAAGCAGCACAGCAAAGCATTTGATCCACTTGGACTTTCAGTAAATATGGAGCTTACCGCAACGGGAAGACATAAGATGAGAGCCCAGGGTGAGAAGCATAGATATAATCCACGTACTATTCATATGCTGCAGGCCTCCACAAGAGAGGGAGATTACGATAAATTCAAGCAGTATACACAGATGGTGGATGAAGAAAATCAGGGCTTCTTAAGAAATATGATGGAATTTAACTTTAGTGAAAAGAGTATTCCATTAGATGAGGTAGAAGGAGTTGAGGAGATTGTAAAGCATTTTAAAACAGGTGCCATGTCCTACGGTTCTATCTCAGAGGAGGCTCATGAAACCCTTGCAATAGCCATGAACAGACTTCACGGTAAGTCAAACAGCGGTGAGGGTGGAGAGAGCGAAGAAAGAATTTTATCAGCAGGAACTGATAATGACAGAAGTTCAGCTATTAAGCAGGTTGCCAGTGGTCGATTTGGTGTAACCAGCAGATATCTTGTAAGTGCCAAGGAGATTCAGATAAAGATGGCGCAGGGTGCTAAGCCTGGTGAGGGTGGACATCTTCCTGGTAAAAAGGTATATCCTTGGGTAGCTAAAACAAGACATTCTACTCCGGGTGTAAGTCTTATATCACCTCCACCACATCATGACATTTATTCTATCGAGGATTTGGCACAGCTTATATATGACCTCAAAAATGCTAATAAAGAAGCAAGAATTTCAGTTAAGCTTGTTTCTGAGGTAGGTGTTGGTACTGTAGCATCCGGTGTTGCAAAGGCCGGAGCTGAGGTAATCCTTATATCAGGATATGACGGTGGTACAGGTGCTGCTCCACTTTCATCCATACATAATGCAGGACTTCCTTGGGAAATGGGACTTGCAGAAACACATCAGACACTTGTAGCTAACGGCCTTAGAAATCAGGTAGTTATAGAGACAGACGGTAAGCTTATGAGTGGTAGAGATGTTGCTATAGCAGCCATCCTCGGAGCAGAGGAATTTGGTTTTGCAACAGCACCACTTATTACCATGGGATGTACCATGATGAGAGCCTGTCAGTCAGATACCTGCCCTATGGGTGTTGCAACTCAGAACCCTGAGCTTAGAAAGAGATTTAAGGGTAAGCCTGAGTATGTTGAGAACTTCATGATATTTATAGCAAAAGAGCTTAGAGAATTAATGTCAAAGCTTGGTGTGCGTTCCATGAAGGAATTAGTTGGTAGAACTGATTTACTTAAGGTTAAGGAAGATTTAAATGATAAGCAGAGTAAGTTAGATCTTCACAGAATTCTCATAGATATGTCTGATGTAGACAGAAAGGATTCCACATTTAATCCTGAGAATAAATATGACTTTAAGCTTGAAAATACTAAGGATGAAAAGGTTATTTTAGCAAGAAAGGATATTCTTGCATCCATAAAGGATGGTAAGACATCTGAGGTGGATATAGAGCTTACTAATACAGACAGAACCTTCGGAACACTGCTTGGTGCAGAGATTACAAGACAGCATCCGGAGGGACTGAAAGAGGATACTATAGTAATTAATTGTAAGGGAGCAGGAGGACAGAGCTTTGGAGCATTTATTCCAAAGGGACTTACTCTTAGCTTAGAAGGAGACAGTAACGATTACTTTGGAAAGGGCTTGTCCGGTGGTAAGCTTACAGTAAAGGTTCCAAAGGAAGCAAGCTATGATCCTGATGAAAATATTATTATAGGAAATGTTGCTCTTTACGGTGCGACTTCAGGAAAGGCATTTATAGCAGGTATGGCAGGTGAAAGATTTGCCATAAGAAACTCAGGTGCCATTGCAGTAGTTGAAGGCGTTGGCGAGCATGGTTGTGAATATATGACAGGTGGTACGGTAGTTATTCTTGGAGGTACAGGAAAGAACTTTGCAGCAGGTATGAGCGGCGGAGTTGTATATGTACTGGATGAGGATAACAAGCTTTACAGAAACCTAAACAAGCAGCTTGTAAGTATGGAGAGCATTGAAAATAAAAATGACTTGGAAGAGCTTAAGAAAATAATCGGAGAACATGTTGAGCATACAGGTTCTAAGAAGGGCCAGGTAATCTTAGATAACTTCGATGAATATCTTCCACATTTTAAGAAGATTATACCGACAGATTACAAAGAGATGTTAAAGCTTATCGCTAAGAGCGAAGAGAAAGGTGTTGACCCTGACAATGCAAAGATCGAAGCATTTAAAACATTTGTAGGAGGTATGTAATGGGAAAGACAACAGGATTTTTGGAATATGAGCGTATGGAAGGCGACGTAAGAACTGAAGAAGAGAGAATCAAGGATTTCTATGAATTTCATGAGAACCTTCCACTTGAGGAACAGAAAAAGCAGGCTGCAAGATGTATGGATTGTGGAATTCCATTTTGCCAGGCAGGAATGATGATTTCAGGAATGGCTTCCGGTTGTCCTTTGCACAATCTCGTACCTGAAACAAATGATTTAGTATATCGCGGAAAAATGGAAGAGGCATATCAAAGACTTAGTATGACTCACAGCTTCCCTGAATTTACAGGAAGAGTATGTCCTGCTCTTTGCGAGGCAGCATGTACCTGCGGACTTAATGATGAGGCAGTTTGTACTAAGGAAAATGAGAGAACCATCATTGAATATGCATTTGAAAATGGCTATGTAAAGGAGGAGGCTCCTCAGGTTCGCACCGATAAAAAGGTAGCGGTTATAGGTAGCGGTCCTTCCGGACTTGCAGCAGCTCAGCTCCTTAACAGAAGAGGTCATGAGGTTACTGTATATGAAAGACATGACAGAGTCGGTGGTCTTTTAAGATATGGTATTCCAAATATGAAATTAGATAAATCCGTAATTGACAGAAGAGTCAGACTTATGGAAAAGGCAGGAGTTAAATTTGTAGTAAATACTGATGTTGGAAAAGACATTTCAGCAGAAGAATTAACTAAACAGTATGACAGCATTATCTTAGCCTGTGGTGCTTCAAAGCCAAGAGATATACAGGCTCCAGGTAGAGAGGCTATGGGAATTCGCTTTGCGGTAGATTTCTTAGGAGAGGTTACCAAAGAGCTTTTGGATTCTAACTTTAAGAAGCTTCCAACAAAGGGAGTTAAGGGTAAAAAGGTAATCGTAGTCGGAGGTGGAGATACAGGAAATGACTGTGTTGGAACCTGTATAAGACTCGGTGCCAAGAAGGTTACTCAGTTAGAAATGATGCCTCAGCCACCAAAGGAAAGATTTGCTTCTAATCCATGGCCGGAGTGGCCAAGAGTCCTTAAAACTGACTATGGTCAGGAAGAGGCTATTTATAAATTTGGCGATGACCCTAGAGTTTACTGCACAACCATAAAGGAATTTATAAAGGACGAAAAGGGAGTGCTTAAGGGGGTTGTTACAGTAAGTCTTGATAAGCAGATTGATAAGAAAACAGGAAGACTTAACATGGTTCCTATAGAGGGTTCTGAAAAGAAGGTTCCTGCAGATTTAGTACTTATTGCAGCAGGTTTCTTGGGAAGTGAAAAGTATGTAACAGACAGCTTTGGAGTAGATTTAGATCCTCGTACTAATGTTAAGACAGGTCTTGGTTCTTATCATACCTCTAAGGATAAGGTTTATGTTGCAGGAGATATGCATAGAGGACAGTCACTTGTAGTATGGGCTATAGCTGAGGGTAGAGAGGTAGCTAAGGAAGTAGATAGAGACCTTATAGGATATACCAATTTATAAGCATATAAACAATTAAAAACATTTAAAAAACTTAAGCAAAATATAGAAAAAACAAAAGCAAAATATAAGCAAAATATAACAACTTCATGTATTTAGAACATTTAAACAATAGGCAGGTTTCATGAAAGGAGCTCCTAAAAATGAGCAATAAAAATGCAAAATATATATTTGTAACAGGTGGTGTTGTATCAGGTCTTGGAAAGGGCATAACAGCAGCATCTCTTGGAAGACTTCTAAAGGCCAGAGGCTTAAAGGTAGTGGCACAGAAGCTGGACCCATATATTAATGTGGATCCCGGAACCATGAGTCCCTATCAGCACGGCGAGGTATATGTAACTGAGGATGGAGCAGAGACAGATCTGGATCTCGGACATTATGAAAGATTCATAGATGAAGACCTTACAAAGTATTCTAACCTTACCTCAGGAAAGGTATATTGGGAGGTTTTAAATAAGGAGCGCCAGGGTAAATACCTTGGTTCAACCGTACAGGTAATTCCTCATATTACTAATGAAATCAAGGAATTTGTCTATAGGGCAGGAAGAGAAACTGACGCAGACGTGGTTATAACTGAGATAGGTGGAACCATTGGTGATATTGAATCTCAGCCATTTTTGGAGTCAGTAAGACAGATTTCTTTGGAGCTTGGAAAGGAAAACAGTTTATTTATCCACGTAACACTGGTTCCATATCTTCACGGAGGCGGAGAGCATAAATCAAAGCCTACACAGCATTCAGTTAAGGAACTTCAGGGAATGGGAATTATGCCGGATATCATCGTTCTTCGTTGTAATGTACCACTTGAAGAAAGTATATTTAAAAAGATATCCATGTTCTGCAATGTTAAAGAGGATTGTGTAATAGAAAACAGAACCCTAGATAGCCTTTATGAAGCCCCACTTATGCTTGAAAAAGGCGGTTTAGCTGAGGTGGTATGTAGAGAGCTTAAAATAGATGCTAAAGCACCGGACCTTACAGAATGGGAGAATTTAATTACAAGCATTGGAAATATAGATAAGACCGTAACCATAGGACTGGTTGGTAAATACATCCAGCTCCATGATGCTTATCTTTCAGTAGCTGAAGCCCTTACACATGCGGGTATAAAGCTTAATGCCAGTGTGAATATCGAATGGATTGATTCAGAAAGATTAAATGAAGATAACTACATTGACATTCTTTCAAAGGTGAACGGAATCATAGTTCCGGGAGGCTTTGGAGACAGAGGTATAGAGGGCATGATACTTGCAGCAAAATATGCAAGAGAAAATGATGTTCCTTACTTTGGAATCTGTCTTGGAATGCAGATAGCAGTTATAGAATATGCAAGAAATGTAGCGGGTATTAAGGATGCCTGCTCAGGAGAATTTAAGGAAGTATCAGAGCATAAGGTAATAGACTTTATGCCGGGACAGTCTGATGAGGTTAAGAAGGGCGGAACCTTAAGACTTGGAAGCTATCCATGCAATATACAACCAAATACACTTATGAAGAAATGCTATGGAAAAGACGAGATAAGGGAAAGACACAGACACAGATATGAGTTTAACAATGATTACAGGGATGTGCTTAAGGAAGCAGGCCTTGTGTTATCAGGATTTTCACCGGATGGCAATCTGGTAGAAACCATTGAAATCAAAGATCACAGCTTTTATCTGGGAGTGCAGTATCATCCGGAATTCAAGTCCAGACCGAACAGACCGCACCCTGTATTTACAGAGTTTGTAAAAAGTTCATTACAGAAAATGTAAGGAGGCCTTTAATTCATGACTTATAACAGAAAACTTATTTTAGAGGACGGGAGCGAGTATTACGGTTTTTCCTTTGGAAGTAAAAAGGAAGTAGTATGTGAAATAGTATTTAATACCTCTATGGTGGGATATCAGGAGATAGTCTCAGATCCTTCCTACACCGATCAGGCGGTGGTTATGTCTTATCCTCTTATTGGAAATTATGGTATTACCAATGAGGATTATGAGAGCAAGATAATCGCACCATCGGCACTTATTGTGAGAGATATTAATGACAGTCCTTCAAACTTCAGATCCACAGGAACATTGCACGATTTACTTGAGGAAAATGATGTTGCAGGAATCTATGGTGTGGACACCAGAAAGCTGGTAAGAAGCATTAGAGATTACGGTTCCAGAAGAGTTCTTATAACTGATGAGAACACCTCTAAGGAGCAGGGGCTTAGGAAGATAAGAGATACTGAAATAAGACATGACGCGGTTGACCGTGTAAGCTGTAAAAGAAAGTGGTACAGCCGTACAACCAATCCCTTATATCACGTAGTTGCAATTGACTGTGGTATGAAGACCAATATCGTAAGAATGTTAAATCAGAATAAATGTAACGTGACTATAGTTCCATATAACACCAGCAGCGAGGAAATATTATCCCTGATGCCGGATGGAGTATTTATTTCAAATGGACCGGGAGACCCTACAGATGTTAAACCTGTAATAGAAACCTTAAAGGAAATAAGAGGAAAATGTCCTATATTTGGAATATGCTTAGGCCATCAGTTAATCGCACTTTCATGTGGAGCGTCAACCTATAAGCTTAAATTTGGACACAGAGGCGGTAATCATCCTGTTAAAAATTTACTTACAGGAAAGGTGGAAATCACCAGTCAGAATCACAGCTATGCGGTGGATGAAAATTCCATCGTAAATACAGGACTTAGGATATCACATTTAAATATTTTAGATCAGACAGTAGAAGGATTATATAACGAGGAAGAAAAGATTCTTTCAGTTCAGTATCATCCTGAAAGTGCACCGGGTCCATGTGACAGTACATATTTATTTAAGCAGTTTACGGCACTTATGAAAAAGTAAACCAGATGAATTCTTAAAGCTTAGAAATAAAGATTTAGCAAACAGATTAGCATATTTATAATATACTTGGAGGTAATATATGCCTAAGAGAACAGATATTAAAAAGGTATTGGTTATAGGTTCAGGTCCCATTGTAATAGGTCAGGCAGCAGAGTTTGATTATGCAGGAACACAGGCCTGCTTAGCCCTTAAGGAAGAGGGTTATGAGGTAGTCCTTGCAAACTCTAATCCAGCCACCATAATGACAGATAATTCCATTGCAGATAAGGTTTATATGGAGCCCCTTACATTGGAATATATGGCAAGAATATGCAGATATGAAAGACCTGATGCCATTATCCCCGGAATCGGTGGACAGACAGGACTTAATCTTTCCCTTCAGCTCTATGATAAGGGCGTGTTAGAGGAATGTGAGATAGAGCTTCTCGGAACGGACGCAGCCAGTATTAGAAGGGCTGAGGATAGAGAAGAATTTAAGGAATTATGTGAAGAATTAAATGAGCCTGTAGTGCCTTCCATGATAACTACAAGTATCGAAGAGGGCTTAGAGGCTGCAGAAAAAATAGGTTATCCTGTAATACTCAGACCTGCATTTACCCTTGGTGGAACAGGTGGAGGTTTCAGTAATAATGCGGAAGAAATGAGAGAGATGATGAAGCATGCTCTCGCCCTTTCTCCTGTAAATCAGGTGCTTGTAGAGAAAAGTATAAAGGGTTATAAGGAGATAGAATATGAGGTAATAAGGGATGCTAATGATACAGCCATAACTGTATGTAACATGGAAAACTTAGATCCTGTAGGTATTCATACAGGTGATTCCATAGTAGTGGCACCAAGCCAGACCCTTACTAATAAAGAGTATCACATGCTTAGAGACAGTGCCCTAAAGATAATTAGAGCACTTAAAATAAAGGGTGGATGTAATGTTCAGTTTGCCCTTGATCCTGAATCCTTTGATTACTATGTAATTGAGGTAAACCCTCGAGTTTCAAGATCATCAGCCCTTGCATCCAAGGCCAGCGGTTATCCTATCGCAAGGGTATCTGCAAAGATTGCAGTAGGCATGAATCTGGATGAGATAAGACTTGCCAATACACCTGCCTGCTTCGAGCCATCCCTTGACTATGTTGTAACTAAGATGCCACGATTCCCATTTGATAAATTTACTCTTGCATCAAATGTACTTTCAACTCAGATGAAGGCTACAGGAGAGACCATGAGTGTGGGAAGAACCATGGAGGAAAGCTTATTAAAGGCTATTCGTTCATTGGAGGATGGCAAGAATCATATACATTTGGAAAAATTTGATGTGAAAAATCTTTCCAACAAACCGGCTCCTGACAATGAGAAGGAAGCCATTGAAAAGCTGTTAAAATATATCGAAGAGGGAACAGATGACAGAATCTATGCTATCTCAGAACTCCTTTGGTTAGGTGTGGATGAACAGGTTATCTACAACCGCACCAAAATCGATATGTTTTTCTTAGATAAAATTAAGAATATAGTTGAATTTGAAAAGAAGATTGAAGAGAGGACTAAGGGTACCTCCTTAAGTAAATCACTCCTTTACGAAGCTAAGAAAATGGGCTTTTCAGATTCCTATATAGCAGAGCTTACTAATGCAACTGAGGAGGATATCTACAGGCTTAGAAAGCTTCACGATATCCGTCCGGTTTACAAGATGATAGATACCTGTGCAAGCGAGTTTGAAAGCTATGTGCCATATTTTTATTCTACCTATGAGGATGAAAATGAATCTATAGTTTCAAACAATAAAAAGATAATAGTACTTGGTGCAGGTCCTATCAGAATCGGACAGGGTGTGGAATTCGATTATTCCACCGTTCATGCAGTTAGAACCATTCATGAAATGGGCTATGAAGCAATAGTAATTAATAATAATCCGGAGACAGTTTCCACTGACTATACCACAGCGGATAAGCTGTATTTTGAGCCTCTTACAGTAGAGGATATTATGAATATAGTGGATCTTGAAAAACCTCTGGGAATCATAGCAACTCTTGGTGGACAGACTGCAGTAAACTTAGTTGAGCCTCTTGAAAAGAGAGGAGTGAAGATAATCGGAACAGAGTCTAAGGCTATATTTAACGCTGAGGACAGAGATGCATTTTCACATATAATCGAAGACTTAAATATTCCTCATCCAAAGGGACATGCAGTAACCAATATTCCTGACGGAATCGAGGTTGCAAAGAGAACAGGTTATCCTGTACTTGTGCGTCCAAGCTACGTTCTTGGCGGAAGAGCCATGGAAATAGTTGCCAATGAGGATATGCTTGTAAAATACCTTACCAGTGCGGTAGAGGTTGACAGAGACAGACCTGTACTTGTAGATAAATACGTGGTTGGTAAGGAGGTTGAGGTAGATGCCATCTGTGACGGAAAGGATGCATTTTTACCTGGAATCATGGAGCTTGTAGAGCGTACAGGAGTCCATTCAGGCGACAGTACCAGCGTATATCCTCCATATTCTTTATCAGATAAGGTTAAGGATACTATCGCAGATTACACTAAGAGACTTGGCTTAAGTATAGGAATAGTTGGTCTTTACAATATACAGTTCATAGTAGATAAGGATGAAAATGTATATATAATCGAGGTTAATCCAAGAGCTTCAAGAAGCGTTCCATTTTTATCCAAATCCATCGGCCTTTCTCTCGTAGATATAGCTACAAAGGTCATGCTTGGAGAGAGCTTAGAGGAGCAGGGCTATGCAGGAAAGATACTTCCTGAAAAGGATTTTTGGTATGTTAAGGCACCAGCATTTTCCTTTGAAAAATTAAATGGAATGGATGCTTATCTTTCTCCGGAAATGAAGTCTACAGGTGAAGCCATAGGCTATGATAAGAGTCTTAAGAGAGCTTTATATAAGGCCCTTCAGGCTTCAGGAATTAAGATGAAGGAATATGGAACCGTTATGGTTACCTTAGCAGACGAAGATAAGGAAGAGGCCCTTCCTTTGGTTAAAAGATTCTATGAGTTAGGCTTTAATATTGAGGCTACTCAGGGTACCGGAACATTTCTTAAAAAGGCAGGAATCAGAACCAGAATCCGCGGTAAAATAAGTGAAGGCAGTGATGAAATACTAAATTCCATAAGAGCAGGTTACGTAAGCTATATAATTAACACCAGAGCTGTTCTTTCAGGAATTCATTATAAAGATGGCGCATCCATAAGAAGATGTGCTATAATGAATGGAGTCACTATGTTTACTTCACTTGATACAGTTAAAATATTATTAGACGTTTTAGAGGATATAACCCCTAAGATTTCAACTATTTAACGCTTTTGTTTAGAATAAATTTGTATGAAAATATTAGTTTTTTGACAGTAGTTTACAGTAACCAGTATGTGACAATGAAAGGATGTAAATTATGAAATATACATTTGATGAAGTTCTCAAATTCATTGAGGAAGAGGATGTAAAATTTATAAGACTTGCATTTTGCGATGCATTTGGAGTGCAGAAAAATATTTCTGTTTTACAAAGTGAGATAAAAAAAGCATTTGAAGATGGTATAGCCATTAATCCTAAGGAGATTGCGGGCTTCAGTAATTGTCCATATTCAACACTTTATCTTAGACCGGATTCTTCAACCCTTGCAATTCTCCCATGGAGACCTGACAGTGGAAGAGTTCTTCGTATGTTCTGTGATGTGTATACACCGGACGGAGAGGAATATATGTCAGATTCAAGAGCCATGCTTAAGAAGGCCATGGAGGACGCAAAGCAGGCAGGCGTGGAGTTCCGTTTTGGCTCTGAGATGGAATTTTATCTTTTCTTAAAGGATGAGAATGGTAATCCAACCAAGACTCCTTATGACAATGCAGGATATATGGATATAGCTCCTCTTGATCGTTGTGAGAATGTGAGACGTGAGATTATCCTCACCATAGAGAGAATGGGTCTTGTGCCTGAAAGGTCACATCACGAAAGTGGTCCCGGTCAGAATGAGATTGATTTCCATTATGGAAAGCCACTTAAGGCGGCTGACCAGATGACAACCTTTAAAATGGTTGTAAATACAATTGCAGACAGATACGGTCTTGTAGCAGATTTTTCACCTATGCCACTTCCGGAAAGTCCTGGAAATGGATATCACATTAATATCTATGCAGTGGATGAGAATGAAAATGATTTGGTGAAATATGCAGCAGCAGGTATTATAGACAAGATTAGAGATATAACCTTGTTCTTAAATCCTACTGACGAATCCTATTCAAGACTTGGTAACAATACAGCACCAGACAGTGTAAAATGGTCCGGAAGAAGTGAATCAGAGCTTATGTATATCGAGACCTATAAGAATAAAACGCGTGCAGAGCTTCGTTCACCTGATGCTTCCTCTAATCCTTATCTTGTATATACACTTCTTATATATGCAGGAATTCATGGTGTTCAGAATAAAATGGATTTACCTGAGGAAATGAGTGAAGAGGGCGCAATGCTTCCTAGTTCTAAAAAAGAAGCCGGAAAGATTGCAAAGGACAGCGAGTTCGTAAAAAATATAATTCCAGAGGAGATTATTTGTCAGTATACCAAGCATTAAGAAAAGGAGGTCGAAATGCATAAAAGTAAAAATATATATCATTCCATTTTGATTGTATCGACCTCAGACAGATTTAATGCGACAGTAAAGAAATCATTAAAGGATTTTATCACCATTGACATCGTAAAAAATGTAGCGATGTCAAGAAGGTGTATCCTTGAAAAATACTATGATTTGGTAGTAGTCAATATGCCCCTCTCGGATGAAACCGGAGAAGACTTTGCACTGGACGTTGTGGAAAACAGCAGTGCCTCAGTTCTCGTGGTAACACCAAAGGAATTATATGGAGATGTTTTAGAACGTCTGACAGATTATGGAATAATGGTTCTTACAAGTACCTCACAGCTAGATTATATAGATAAAGCAATCCGTTTTCTTACAGCCTATCAGAATAAGATTCATAAGCTGCAGCAAAATGTGATAAATGTGAAGGAAAAAATGGAAGAACTTAGAATCGTCAGCAAAGCTAAGCTTCTCTTAGTTGAGAAAAAGCATATGACAGAGGATGATGCACACAGGCTCATAGGAAAACGAGCCATGGATAAAGGCCTGTCCCGACGAAGGATAGCCGAAAGAATAATAGATGACTTAGAATAAGCCTTAATAATCGTGGTGATTATTAAGGCTTATTTTTAGTTTTATAATTATATTTAATTTTTTAGTTTTTAAAGTTTAATTACTGTCAGGCTACAGGTGTAGCCACTGCCTTTTTTGGTTTCTTGCGACCAATTAGGAATGGCAGATAGTTATTAATAATATGGATAACTGTATATTGCATAAGCATTAAAAGAGCCAGCACTATAAAGCAATGCAGTATATATTCTGCTGAATTAGCCTCTTTAAAATGAGCCATCCATCGCCAGCCTTCATAGGCTATAGCCTTGTAAGCCAATACTGTATGGGTACACATTACTATGAGACTGTTCTTACCCCAGTAATCTAAGAAGGTAAGCTTTACAAAACTTGAAATAAAATCAAGTATCATTATGGCTCCGATAGAACCGACAATTCCTGTAACATAGAAAAGATAAGGCCTGTCTCCTTCCTTCAAAAGATTTATATCCACATGTGGATTTATATAAGATATAAAATAATTTGAAACGGAGAAAATAATACCAAGTATTAGCTTTATATATTTATTTTCAAGCTTTTTATAAATCACATAGATAAGGTAACCGGCCCCTATAAACCAGGCGGCCATAAAGCCCTTTCCAAGGGCACTCATAAGGTCTGTGCCACCGAGATATTTCACGCTGTGCTTATCCGGAATAGCCTCAAACTTATTATATAAAACAGAAAAAATAGTTATTGAAAATGGTCCGATAATTCCATAAAGAATCCATACAAACCAATTAGTTCTAAGCAAAATGTAAAATACAATTTCACCGATTATAAGCGTCGGAATAAACCACATTGAATTAATTCCCTTAAGACAAACAGAGTGAATTGCATAAACTCTAACAACTGATATAACAGCCGCTATAGACTTATGTCTCAAAAGATTAATAACAATTTTGAAAAGAAGGCCAAGTACGCAGAACCAAATGTATGGCACACATATATTCATAAACAGCTTTTTGATAAATTCCTTAAAGGTTCTGTTTTTTACAGATCCCGTATAGCACATTAAAAAGCCGGAAATCACATAAAATACAGACACCTTAAATGAGGACATCCATTGATCAAGCGGATTGTAATAAGATGTTATATGTCCCATCATTATCATGATTATACTTAAGCCCTTGGCGGCATCCACATAATCCAGTCTTTTTCTCTCAGACATTCTTTCCCTCCGTTATTTCTAACATTTCCTGAATCTTGATTATAATTAATTTTACCTGCTTTAACTATTATATTTTAACTTTTATATCTTAACCTATTTACCAGGCGTATTTATTATAATTCAACCTTAGGAAGATTAGCGATTGACTTCTGTAAATCTTCATCTGTTGGGATGTAATCACTCATTTCTCCATCGTTGAATTTCTGGTATGCAACCATATCAAAATATCCTGTACCTGTAAGACCAAATACGATGTTTTTAGCCTCACCGGTTTCTTTACATTTAAGAGCTTCATCGATAGCAACTCTTATAGCATGGCTTGATTCTGGAGCAGGAAGGATACCTTCGATTCTTGCGAAATCTCTTGCAGCTTCAAATACATTTGTCTGCTCAACAGTTCTTGCAGTAATAAGTCCCTGGTCATAAAGCTCAGAAACTACACTACTCATTCCATGATATCTTAAGCCACCTGCATGGTTAGCTGATGGGATAAATCCACTTCCAAGAGTGTACATTTTAGCGAGAGGACAAACCTTACCGGTGTCGCAGAAATCATAAGCATAAACACCTCTTGTAAGGGAAGGACATGAAGCAGGCTCAACTGCGATAATTTCATAGTCAGCCTCACCTCTAAGCATCTCACCTGCAAATGGAGAGATAAGTCCGCCAAGGTTTGAACCACCACCTGCACAGCCGATAATTGTATCAGCCTTAATGCCATATTTATCAAGAGCGCTCTTAGTCTCAAGTCCGATTACTGACTGATGAAGGAGTACCTGAGAAAGTACAGAACCAAGCACGTATCTGTAACCCTCCTGAGTTGTAGCAGCCTCAACAGCCTCTGAAATAGCGCATCCAAGACTTCCTGTAGTTCCAGGAAATTCTGCATTTATCTTTTTACCAACCTCAGTATTCATGGAAGGTGAAGGTGTAACTGATGCACCATAGGTACGCATAACCTCACGTCTAAATGGCTTCTGTTCATAAGAAACCTTAACCATGTATACCTGGCAATCCAAATCAAAGTAAGAACAAGCCATTGAAAGTGCAGTTCCCCACTGTCCTGCACCGGTCTCTGTAGTAACACCCTTAAGGCCCTGCTTCTTAGCATAATAAGCCTGAGCGATGGCTGAGTTAAGCTTGTGACTTCCTGATGTATTATTACCCTCGAATTTATAATAAATGTGAGCAGGTGTCTGAAGCTTTTCCTCAAGACAATAAGCTCTTACAAGTGGTGAAGGACGATACATTTTATAGAAATTTCTAATATCTTCAGGAATTTCAAAATAAGGTGTTGTATCATCTAACTCCTGAGCTGCAAGCTCCTCACAAAATATACCTGAAAGCTCTTCCTTGGTAACAGGCTGTAATGTCCCAGGATTAAGGATTTTAGCCGGCTTCTTCTTCATGTCAGCACGCACGTTGTACCACTTGTCAGGCATCTCATTTTCTTCAAGATAAATCTTATAAGGTATTTTCTTTTCCATTATTAAACCTCCAAAAAACATTTAAACAATTATATGATTTGTACGTAGGAATACGCACACTTTGTGATTTTACCATATTTCATTAATTTTATAAAGAATAATTTTCAAGTTGTTTATACTTTAGTAATGTGTTAAAATGTAATGCGTACGTATTTTTTTGAGTGATTTAGCAAAAAAAGCCTTAAAATAAAAGTTTATCAGAGGCTATGCTTTATAATTCTCCGAACAAATGGGGTTTAAGAGATGCTCATAAGAATACAAAAGTAAGGAAAGAGGAAAGACAAATGCCTATAGTAGATTATCTTGAAAGAAACAGAAAATTATATGGGGATGAGATAGCTTTAGTAGAGCTTAATCCTGATGAGAAGGACAACAGAAAGGTATCCTGGAAGGAATATGACCTTATTCAGCAGACTGAGGACAGACCTTTTAGAAGAGAAATTAGCTGGAGAGTATTTGATGAGAAGGCTAACCGTATGGCTAATATGCTTATAAGCCGTGGGGTTAAAAAAGGTGACAAAGTCGCTATTCTTATGATGAATTGCCTTGAATGGCTTCCAATATATTTTGGTATTCTTAAAAGTGGTGCTCTTGCAGTACCTTTCAACTTCCGTTATTCAGCAGATGAAATTTTATATTGTGCTGATCTTGCGGATGTGGATGTTTTCTTATTCGGCCCTGAATTTATCGGTCGTGTGGAAGCAATCGTAGACAAAATCAGCAAAAACAGACTTTTAATATTTGTTGGAGAGACTTGCCCAACCTTCGCAGAAAGCTATAGAGAGCTTGTTGCAGATTGTTCAAGTGAGGCTCCAAATGTACATTTAACATATGATGATGATGCGGCTATTTATTTCTCATCAGGTACTACAGGATTCCCTAAGGCAATTCTGCATAACCACATGAGTCTTATGCATTCAGCATTTGTAGAGCAGAAGCATCACAGCACTTCAAGAGACGATGTATTTTTATGTATTCCACCTCTTTATCATACAGGTGCGAAAATGCATTGGTTCGGTAGTCTTGTGTCAGGTTCCAAGGCAGTTCTCTTAAAGGGAACCCGTCCTGAATACGTACTTGATGCAGTATCTAAGGAAGGCTGTACCATCGTTTGGCTTTTAGTTCCTTGGGCTCAGGATATCTTAGATGCTCTTGACCGCGGGGATATGAAGATAGAAGATTACAAGCTTTCTCAGTGGAGACTTATGCATATAGGTGCACAGCCTGTACCACCTTCACTTATTAAGCGTTGGAAGAAATATTTCCCTAACCATGATTATGATACCAACTATGGTCTCAGTGAGTCTATCGGACCAGGTTGCGTACATCTTGGCGTAGAAAATATTCATAAAGTTGGTGCTATCGGTGTTCCAGGCTATGGCTGGGAGTGCAAGATAGTTGATGAGAATGATAATTTAGTTAAGCAGGGCGAGCCTGGTGAGCTTTGTGTAAAGGGGCCTGGCGTTATGACTTGCTATTACAAGAATGAAGAAGCTACCAAGGAAGTATTAAAGGGCGACTGGCTCTATACTGGTGACGTAGCTATGCAGGACGAGGATGGTTTCATCTTCCTGGTAGACAGAAAGAAAGACGTTATCGTATCAGGTGGAGAGAACCTCTACCCGGTTCAGATTGAAGATTTCTTACGTAAGTTTGACAAGATTCATGACGTAGCAGTTATCGGACTTCCAGACAAGCGTCTCGGTGAGATTGCCGGTGCAATCATCTCCATCAAGGAAGGCATGGAGTGTACAGAAGAAGAAATCAATGAATTCTGTATGGACCTTCCAAGATACAAGAGACCTAAGAAAATCATCTTCGCAGACGTTCCTCGTAATGCCACAGGTAAAATCGAGAAGCCTGTACTTCGTAAAATGTACGGCGTAGAGAGACTTGTAGAGCTTGAGAATAAAGAGTGATGGTTTTTGAGTTGAATTTGCAAGTTGAATTTAATAGTTGATTTTGCGAAAAGTAAGCTTAAATCAAGAAAAATCAAGATTTAAGCTTACTTTTTTTTGCTGTTTTAAAGAAAAAGTAAGCTAAAAACGAGAAAAAACAATGATTTAGCTTACTTTCAAGATTTCTCATAAAGAAGTCAAAATTTACCCCTTACATATTGACTTGAATTTGACTAATATACAAGGTAAAATTATATTGGTTTAAAATGTTTTCGTAGTTTACAAATAGCATATTAATAATGGATAGCAACAAATTAAAAACAGATATAATATTCAACACTCAAAGGAGGAGACAGATGAGAAGAAGTATTTTGACTTTGCCAATACTTTTATTATTGGCGGTGATGATGATTGGCTTTAAGGCAGACTATGCCAAAGCTGAGGTAACGACAGGCGACTGCGGTGTTACAGAGGGAACAGTAACCTGGACTTATGATGATGAGACAGATGTACTTACTATAAGTGGTACAGGCGCTATAAAGGATTATAGTGATACTGATACCTCTGATTTTCGTACATATAGGGCTACAGTAAAGACTATATATATGGAGTCAGGTATAACAGCTGTTGGTCAATGTGCATTTTATGGATTTTCAGTAGTAACAGTTGCCATATTTTCTGATACCGTAGAATCAATTGGTTCAGATGCATTTACAGGCTGTAGCATGATTAAATTTTTAGGGCCTTCTGACTTGGAACTTATTCAGAAATATGCATATTACAATAATATTACTTACGTAGAAGGTGGAACTTGTGGTGCGGACGGTGCCAATGTAGTATGGGAATATAATGAAGATTGGGAAGGCCTGATTTTCTATGGTACGGGAGCTATGAAGGATTATAAATTTGGAGATAGCTCTGACTTTATGATAAAGAAATATAAGGCTGAATATATTAGTATTAAAGAAGGAATAACCCACATAGGTGACTATGCATTTTCTAATTTTACTAAAATTAATTCAATACTTATAAATGATTCAGTTGTGAGTCTGGGAGAAGGTGCTTTTACTATGTGTTTCGAATTGAAACAATGTAATATGTCGGAATCAATTACAGAAATTCCTGACGAAGCCTTTTCCGGATGCATGTATTTGGATACCTTAGGAGCAGATAATATTACAAAGATTGGAAATAGTGCATTTTATGGTTGCTCCAGATTAAAAAATATTAATACAGCTTCTCTTAAATATATAGGTGACAAAGGATTTATGAAGTGTTCAATTCTAGAAAAACTTGTATTACCTGATGATATGGAATATATAGGAAAATATGCTTTTGATGACTGTGATAATCTTGTATTATATGTAAATGCAGATACTATAGGTCATCAGTATGCTATTGATAATAATATAAAATATAATCTTTTAAAGGGAGAATTTGAGGCAAAAGAGGGCACATTATCCTATGAGTATGATATAGAAACTTCAACACTTAAAATCTCAGGAAATGGTGCCATGAAGGATTATGAAAACGTAAGTGATTCTGCTTTTTATGGATTTGGAGATAACATTAAAATTGTTGAAATAGGTGAGGGTGTAACCTACATAGGTTCTAATGCTTTTGGAAATAACTGTGGTATAACCAATGTTACCATAGCGGATACAGTTACAGAAATAGGAGAAAAAGCATTTTATAACTCTAATAAAATAATATCATTAGAATTACCTAAGAACCTTAAAAACATAGGAGACTATGCATTTTGCGGATGCTCGAACATTTGGGGAGAAGTTGTTATTCCTGATAGTGTATTAAGTATAGGTGATTATGCTTTTTATGGTTGTGATTCTTTAGCGAGAATTACTATTGGAACAGGAGTTACAAGCATAGGAAGATGGAGTTTTTATGGATGCTCTTATATGACAGCTGCAATAATTCCTGAAAATGTAGCAAGCATAGGAGAATATGCATTTGACGCTTGTGAGGAGCTTACAATATATACTAGTGAAGGCACTGTAGCAGATTCTTATGCAAAGGAAAATGAAATTAATGTTAGCTATGAAGATGCACCCGAAGAAATTATAGAGACAACGGGTGGAGCTTTACCTGAAGCCTCAAAAAGTCCTGAAACTTCAGCAAGTCCTGAAGCTTCAAAAAGCCCGGAAGCATCAGCAAGTCCTGAAGCCTCAAAAAGCCCTG
>JAILGL010000124.1 GCA_024696825.1 Lachnospiraceae bacterium | reverse complement strand
CATTCCATCGAATTATCGAAGGAATATGATTTATACAGACAGAATTTTTGTGGTTGCATTTATAGTAAGCCGGATGAAGAAAAAACTGCTTGCAATTAATGGCAATCTATTGTAAAATAATGTCTTGTGATATGCAAAATTTTATCCTTGCTTTTCTGATAAATGCTTTATTTACAGGGGTTGTGATATGTTCCTGTGAGAGTTTTTAGAGAGAAAGGCCGGAGACCAAAAGGAGGTACAGACAACATGAACAAGTATGAATTAGCATTAGTTGTCGATACTAGGATTGACGAGGAAGCAAAGAACAAGAGAGTCGAGAAAGTTCAGAAGTTAATCACTAAATGTGGTGGAACTGTTACTGAAGTTATCGACTGGGGAAAGAAGAAGCTTGCTTATGAAATTGATCATACAAGCGAAGGCTTCTATTACTTCATTCAGTTCGATGCTGAGCCAGAAGCACCTGCACTTATCGAGCAGGATATGCGAATCATGGACAACGTTCTCAGATACTTAGTAGTCAGACAGGAAGCATAAGAAAGGACGGTGTTTCCTATATGAATAAAGTAATTTTAATGGGAAGACTTACTAGAGATCCTGAAATCAGATATACTTCAGGAGAAAATTCACTTGCAATAGCAAGATATACATTAGCTGTTGATCGTAGATATCAGAGAAGAAATGATCAGCAGGATGGTGGACAGACAGCAGATTTTATCGGCTGTGTAGTTTTTGGTAAAGGTGCAGAGTTCGCAGAGAACTATCTTCATCAGGGAACCAAGATAGCTATTACCGGTCGTATTCAGACAGGTAGCTATACTAACAAGGATGGTGTTAAGGTTTATACAACAGATGTTGTTGTAGAGGAGCAGGAGTTTGCTGAGAGCAAGAATGCTGCTGCAGCTCATAATAACAGCCAGGCTGGTGGAAATCAGTCAAGTGCACCACAGTCAAGACCTGAGCCAAGTGAGGCAGCAGGTGATGGATTCATGAATATCCCTGACTCAATTGAAGAGGACTTACCATTTAACTAGTCCGTAGTTTTTATTGATATTAACAGGAGGTAATTAAAGTGGCTTTTAATAAAGGTGATAAGGATGGTTTCTACAGAAGAAAGCCTATCCGTAGAAAAAGAAAAGTTTGCGAGTTCTGCGCAGACAAGGAGAAAGATTTCGTAGATTATAAGGATACAGCTAAGCTTAAGAGATATATCTCTGAAAGAGGAAAGATTCTTCCTAGAAGAGTAACAGGTACATGTGCTAAGCATCAGAGAGCTCTTACATCAGCTATTAAGCGTGCAAGACATCTTGCTCTTTTACCTTATGTAGACGATTAATCAGTTTTAAAATTAATGAACATTTACAGAGGCTTCTTAAGTTTACGGAGCCTCTTTTTTTGTGCGCATTTTGTGCGTATTTTCTGCGTATTTTCCCTTTAAAATCCCTTGTTTACTTTTTTATTGCCATTGTTTATTCTAAGGAATATAATATTTATAAGTGTGACTTGAACGTAAGATGGCAAAATTAATATATTTAAGGGACTTTTGGATATATTTGAAAACGTTTGGAAATATATGGATATACTGATATATCACAGATATAGTGTATGAAATAATTTTAATGTGAAGATAAATATAAGGAGGACGTATAAATGAAGATGGAAGTAATTGAAATTGCTGAGAAGGCAAAGAGAATAAAGGATAATATCAGCAAGGTTATAATTGGAAAGGAAGAGATTACAGAGAAGCTTCTTACTGCATTATTTGCAGGCGGTCATGTGATTTTAGAGGATGTGCCTGGTACAGGTAAAACCCGTATTGCCAAGTCTCTTGCGGCATCCTTAGATCTTGATTTTAACAGAATTCAGTTTACCCCGGATTTACTTCCTGCAGACGTTACAGGACTTAATATATACAATCAGAAAATAGCAGAGTTTCAGTTTACCAAGGGACCTGTTTTTACTAATATTTTGTTAGCTGATGAGATTAACAGAGCGACTCCAAGAACTCAGTCCGGTCTCTTAGAGTGTATGCAGGAGGGCCAGGTTACAGTGGATGGTGAAACCAGAATTTTGGACGCTCCATTTTTCATTATAGCTACTCAGAACCCGGTTGAAACTGCCGGTACATACCCTCTTCCTGAGGCTCAGTTAGATAGATTTGCCATGCAGCTTGCCATGGGCTATCCAACTCAGGCTGAGGAGGTTGACATTATAAATAGATATATTAATGACGATCCTTTAGTGGATTTACAGCCTGTTTGCACAGGTGAGGATGTTTTAAATATTCAGGATTCCATTAAGGAGATTCATGTAAGCGACAGTGTGAAGGAGTATATAGCCCTTGTAATTGGGGAAACCAGAAGACATCCGTCACTTATTCTTGGTGCGAATCCAAGAGGTACTCTCTTCTTGCTTAGATGCGCTCAGAGCTATGCGGCTATTCATGGAAAGCAGTTTGTAACCCCTGATGACATTAAGGATTTGGCTCCTGATGTGCTAAGTCACAGACTACTTTCATATACCACAGGAGATTCAGATCAGGTTAGGGGAATTATCAGGGAGATACTTGACAAGACACCTGTACCAACTGAGGTATTCTGATTTAAATATTTAAGATTAAATAAATTGAGTTGAGTAATATTTAGCTAAACAAATACTTCGGTTAGCTGGTAATTTTATATAACATATTGGGAGGAGTTTCATAAATGGTTACATTAAATGATTATTTATATAAGGGTGATACGGTGGTGAAGATTCTTCATCTTTATTCCAGGGATTTGAAGAAGTCAGCCATAGAGAATAATAATGGTGTGGATCTTGCTCACAGTAACTGTCTTTTGCAGATGATAAATCTGTTAGAGCATAATGATTTCCTTACTGAGCAGTCCCAGAAAATTCGAGAATTCTATAAATTTATGGCTGAAAAATATCCATTTCTCGCCTTTACATTTAAGGGAAGAATTAAGTCCCTAGTAAGGCTTGAAGAAAAGATAAATGGAAATATTGTGGAGTACATTCACGAGTATTACCAGGCTAATAAACAGTTTCCATCAGAGGTGGCAGTTAAGAAAAGAATAGGAAGAATCAAGGATTTAATTGCCTATCGAATAGTGATTTCCCTTCCTGAATGCCATCTTAATGAGGGCGAAAATAAAGAAGAATTAGAGTTAAAATATCTCTATGAGATTGCTAATACCCTGCCGGATTTCCTTGAAGAAAGGGGATTTGAGCCTGAGCTTTCAGGTATAGAGGATGTTAGTGATACCATAGATGAGAAATATAGAGCTTATTATAGAGATTATATTGAAAAGCCAAAATCCTTTGGCTACAAGTCACTGCACATTTCATTTTTTGATAATACGTCAAACAGCTATATCGAAGTGCAGATAAGGACTAAGGCCATGGATGACAATGCAGAGATTGGTGCTGCGGACCATACAGGCTATGAGAAAAGACAGGAAAATGAGCGTGCCAGACGTGCAGAGGTTCCAAGTGGGGAGAACAGGTTTTTTGACGATGCCTACGAAAGAGGTATCATGCTTCAGCGTATGGATTTAACCAAGGTAAACGTTAATATGTTTGGGGCAGTAAGTAACACTCTTATTAACGATGGATGTGGCTTTTACAGAGGAAGACTCATTCTTCCGTATGAGCATCTGTCCAGATTCCAGAATGATCTTATTTAAGTTAGAATATTTAAGCTGAGATAAACAGAAAGGAGGTTGCCATGGACGAAATGATGAAAAGCATTCTGAAGGATGAAGGGCCTAATAAGAAAATGACTGCTGAAGAGCATGTTGATAGCGTTCTTTCAGGTATTGTATTTGTTAATTATATGATGAATGCCCTTGCCTGGTATGGTGTATATGTGCTGATGTGCGTCGCATCGGATGCAATGGTAAATGTTTTATATGGGCTTGTTTCGGTCGTGGTGCCTGTGCTTTTAGCTTATGTTATTAGGCGGTTTACGCCGGGACTTATTATAGTATTAATTATTCATACAGCTATGTTCGGTCTTATTGCTTTAGTATATAAACTGCCCCTTGAATATGAAACCATCTGGGTTGTTTTTACGGCTCTAATTCTTGGGGGTGTTATGGTGGAAAGCATTATAAGATGCGTTAATGGCTATATTCCTCTAAGATATAGCTCCAAATGGCCATTTTTAATTCTGATTTTTCTTATGTATGTAATTACATTTTTTAAGAAGGATACAGCTGCAAATACCGGTACTCTCGTGCTTTTAGTGGTACTCCTTGTATTTCATATGTGGGGGTCGTATCTGCAAAATCTTTATGATTATATGGAGAGAACCATTACTACTCAGGGAGTTCCCCGTGACAGTATTACGAAGTTAAGCAGAAAGCATGTTACCATTTGTACGACCATTGCAGCTATATTTATGATGTTTACTGTAATGCTTGGACCTACTAATCTTTTGGGAATTCTTATAGATAAAATAAAATTCATTTTAAAGGTTATACTTGACTGGTTTAAAGGTGTTACAGGCTTTAAGCTTCCGGGAAGGCATGTTTCTTCCCCGACTCCTGCGGATCTGGATATGACAGATGCCACAAGTCAGGACATTCCTCTTTCTACGGAAAATATTATAGTGCTTTCTGTGCTGGCGGTTATAAGTCTTGCGATTATTATATTGTTTATCTACAGGCAGATGCATGCGGAAAAACATGAGTCTCTTTATGGTAGGATGAATGCCTCTAGAAGACTTGCAACTCCTGACTCAGAGGAGGTTATAAAAGAGGAAGAAAAGAAGGGTATAAAATTATTTAGAAATAACCGTGAAAAGGTTCGGCACATTTTTAAGAAGGGTGTTAAAAAGACTTATGGAAAGCGGGTTCCATTTACTAAAACTGCAAGAGAATTTGTAGATTCCATGGGTGAAAAATATGACAGAGACAGCCTCAATTCCTTGAATAAGCTTTACGATGTGGCACGCTACAGCGAGCTGGAGATAAGTAAGGACGAGGTCAATTCCATAAAGCAGATTAAATAAAATTAACGATTTACAATTGAAAATAGAAAGGATAAATATATGCCAATTATTTTAGCTATTGTAATAGCCGCGCTTATATATATTTATCAAATGAATCGTTTTAAGAAACATTGGGAGGAAGGGCTTAAGGTTGAGCTTTCATTTGATAAGAAGGGCGTGGATGCAGGTACTACCTGTGCCTTAAGCGAGACCATTGTAAACCATAAAACTCAGGCGCTTCCGGTGCTTAGTGTTTCCATATCGGCGGACAATTCCTTTGAATTTACGGATGAATTAAAGGAGGACGCCCAGACCTTTGTAAGTGATAATTATTATAGAACTGATACCTATTCCTTGAAGCCTATGAGAAGGATTAGGAAGGATTTATATTTTAAGCCGCAGAAGAGGGGATATTTTAAGATTAGTGATCCGAAGATTATCGCTAAGGATTTCTTCATGTTAAATGAATACAGCAGAGTATATGAGGGGGATGCCTCTATCTATGTGTATCCTAAGAAGGTAAGGGTTCCAGAGGCAGAGAGATTATTCCTTAGAATTCAGGGACAGGTTCAGGCTCGTCGCGCTTTGGAGGAGGATCCATTTACATTTCGCTCCATAAGGGAGTACAGGCCTGGAGACCCGGAAAGATATATTAACTGGAAGGCAAGTGCGAGAAATGATTCTCTCCTTGTTAACACCCATGATTCCACATTTTCAGTGAGGGTTGGAATCATTACGGATGCCAATACATTTTCAGTTGTGGACAGAAGTGTCATGCAGGAAAAATGTATATCCGTCACATCCTCTGTGTGCATGATGGCCCTTAGAACAGGGGCTCAGGTTGGCGTCTACTCTAACTTCCGTGACTTTGAAAATGAGCGAGAGGTATTTGTGAATCCAGGCTCTAACAGACAGCATCTGGGAGTTGTGGACAGAGTGCTTGCAAGGGTTAATACGGACCTTAAGACAGACAGCTTTGACGAGTATCTGGATAGATTTGAAAATAGCATGGAGACCTTTACTGAGTACATAGTTATTATGGCGGAGTACCAGGATAAGGCCTTTGAGAAAATAAATCAGCTTAAAAATAAGGGCTACGGCATAAGCGGCCTGGTGATAAAATCCAGAGAAACAGGCGGCAAGATTTATAAGCTACCGGAAGGATTTATAACTATTTAGCGAGTCTTGGCATGTGGAGACGGTAGTTCAGTTGGTCAACATCGGCGTAAAGCCTGATTATACGGTGCGGCAGATAATAATCTGATCAACGATGGATGTGGATTATATCGTGGAAGATTGATCCTGCCATATGAACATCTGTCGAAGTTCCAGAATGATTTAATTGATTTAAAACTGGTTATTGACTTTTTTGTTAGTAAAACATATAATAAAATTGTTGGCAAGGGAGCTGCAGATTGATGCAACTCCTATTTTGATTATAAAAATGTTTTAAAATAATGCTGTTATTAATGACAGGATTATAAAAAATATTGAAAAAATGTGGACAAAGGCGTTCTGTATTTGTATAAACAGAACGCCTTTTTTTTATGTAAGGGGAAATGAATTATGCGTAAAATTATAGGACTAATTCCGCTATATGATGATGAACGAACCAGTTATTGGATGCTTCCGGGATATATGAAAATGATTGAAGATCTCGGTGGTTTTCCGGTAATGTTGCCACTCACAACAGATCAAAAGGAATTGTCACAAGTCTTGTATATATGCGATGGGATTATTTTCACAGGGGGACAGGATATAGAACCTGCATTATATCATACAAGAAAATCAGATGAAAAGTCTAAAAAACTTATACAAGCTTTTATAGGAGCATGTTAGAAATATTAAATACATAATACAAGGAGTGATGAGTATGAATTCAGAGGAATTATATCAGTATTCTGATACGGTGAATGAACTGTTGGCACGTTATGGTGTGAAATTTGGTATTTATAAAAATGGTACATTTAAGGAGCAGCTGTTTCC
>JAILGL010000072.1 GCA_024696825.1 Lachnospiraceae bacterium | reverse complement strand
GGACGACTACTACAATACAACAAGTATTGGTAATTTAGCAGCATTTATAAGAAGTTTAATAGGCTTAAATCAGGATGCGGTTAATAAAAAGTTTGGAGAATATTTGAGTGGTAATAAATTAAATTCTCAGCAACAGGAATTTATAAAAACTATCATCAATTATGTTCGAGAAAACGGGGATATAGAGGTATCAGATATAGTTAATAGCGAACCGTTTAATAACTATGATATTAACGAGATGTTCGGAGAAAATATCAATATAGTAGTTAGTGTTGTTAATGTATTGCATGGTAGCGTAGAAGCTGCATAGTTGGGAGTGTAGCGTAAACAAAGGATTAGGAGGCTTATATGAAAGGTTCAGAATGTAGACTAATAGAGTATATGGAAGGCTCAAAGAAACGTTTTATAATTCCTGTATATCAGCGTAATTATGATTGGAAAACTGAGAATTGTAAGCAGTTATATGATGATCTTGTAAAGGTGATTAAGAATAATAGAAAGAGCCATTTCTTTGGTAGTTTAGTATCGGTTTATCAGCCATCTGGAAGAAATACAGAGTTTTTGGTTATAGATGGGCAGCAGCGATTGACAACGGTTTCACTACTATTTTTAGCTATGTACAACCTGATTAAAAATGAAGTTCTTGAGCCAGAAGATCCTTCAATAAGCGAAGAAATATTTGATAATTTTTTAGTTGATAAGTATAAAAAAGGTGAAACTCGTATCAAATTAAAACCTGTAAAGAACGATCAAAAGGCATTTGGTAAGCTTTTTGAGAGTGAAGAAGATTATATTAGAGGTTCTAATTTAACTACAAATTATAATTATTTTTATGATCGAATTCAAAAGCAGGAAATAACTTTGGATGAGCTTTACGATGCTATATGTATGCTTGAAGTAATCAATATTACATTAAGTGGCGAAGATAATCCTCAGCTTATATTTGAAAGCCTTAACTCAACCGGCCTAGATCTTAGTGAAGGTGATAAGATTAGAAATTATATACTTATGGGACTTCCTGTAAAAATGCAGGATGAGTATTATGATAAGTATTGGAATAGAATTGAAGAGTGCACTAAGTATGATGTTAGTGCATTTGTAAGGGATTATCTTAGTGTAAAGCAGTTTGCAATTCCGTCCCAAAAAAGGATTTATACCAGCTTTAAAAACTATGTTGAAAATAATAAGATAGAAACTAAAGATTTGTTAGAGGACCTTTTGGGATACGCAAAGAGATACAGCGTTCTTTTAAATGGCAATACCAAAAACAGACATTTAAATGCATGTATATATCGATTGAACAGGCTTGAAACAACAGTAACAAGGCCTTTCTTCCTTGAAGTTTTAAGATTGTTTAATGAGGATAAGTTAGATATTAGTCAGGTTACAGATATTTTTTCAATAACAGAAAATTTTATTTTTAGAAGAAGTATTTGTGATATACCAACTAATGCGTTGAATAAAATTTTCCTGTCTTTACATAGGGAAATAATTAGATATGATGGTACTGAAGATAACTATGTTGAAAAATTAAAATATGCAATTCTATCCAAGAAAGAAAGTGGCAGATTTCCAGATGATGATGAGTTTAAAAATGTATTTTCTGAGAAGCAGGTTTATCAGTTAAATAGAAAAAATAAGCTCTACATTTTGGAGCGTTTTGAAAACTATGGAACCAACGAAGATAAGGATATATATGGACGTTGCGATGAAGGTGATTATTCCATCGAGCACATTATGCCGCAGGTTCTGAATAAAAAATGGATGGATGAGCTTGGAGATGATTACGAGCAGATTCATAGTACTTGGTTGCATAGAATAGCTAATCTTACTATCACTGCATATAATTCTAAATATAGCAATAGTAGTTTTAAAGATAAGAAGACTATGAAAAATGGCTATGTTGAAAGTGGAATAAGATTAAATACTTATTTTATAGATAAGGATAAATGGACCCTTTCAGAGCTTGAAGAGAGAAATGAGTATTTGATGGGAAGAGCCCTTGAAATATGGCCTACACCAATTACTAACTTTAAGCCAAAGGAAAAGCAACTGGATTCACTTACATTGGACGACGATACAGATGTAGTTTCCGGACGCCATATAATGAAGTTCAGATATAAGAATATTGAGCAACCTGTTCAAAGCTGGGTCGAAATGCTTGTTGAAGTATTAAAGATTCTTTATAACAGCGATGAAGGTATTATAACCAGATTAGCAACTTCAAATGATGATAATCTTTCGATATTCTTTGGTTTATCAAAAACTGAGGTGAGAGGTGAAGAAATAGCTGATGGCATATTTGTTCATACACATTCAAATACTAAGAGTAAACTCTCTATTTTAAGTAAAGTATTTAAACTTTATGATGAGGATCCAAATGATTTAGTATTTTACTTAAGAAATGAGAATGACCAGGATAAAGATAAAGAAGATATTAAAACAAGATATGCTATTAGGCTAGAATATTGGGGACAGGCTTTACCAGTAATTAAAAAAGAAAATGGTGGTAATAGCTTTAGTAATGTTAATCCATCTAAAGATAATTGGATAAATGGTTTTTTTGGTATTAGTGATTTTAGTATCACCTGTATAGCAAGATTTGATGCTGCAATCGTTAAATTGCATTTAGGAAAGAAAGCTACAGAAAAAAACAAAAAAGCTTTTGATGTACTTTTTGAAAATAAAGACAAAATAGAAAAAGAACTTGGTGTTACATTAGAGTGGAAAAGAAATGACGATCACAGATCATCCAATATAGTATATAGACTTGAAGGTGTTAATATTGCGAATAAAACTGATTGGATTCAAATGGCGAATTTCCATGCGAAATGGAGCAAGAAATTTTACGATGTATTTGTTCCGTACTTGAGAGATTTATATTAAATTGATGAGGTGTAAAAGTAGTTAAGTTCTTATGATTTGTCAAAGGGAGGACTTTTAAAACAGAGGAGAATAAAATGGTTAGAGAAATAATGCGTGACCAGATTTTCTTGTCCCAGAAGTTAGAGGAAGTGAAGAAGGACGAGGACTATAAGGGCATTGTTCAGGATTTAAAGGATACATTGGCGGCCCATACTGAGCGCTGTGTGGGGATGACCGCGAATATGATAGGTGTTAAGAAGCAGGTGATTATCGTGTCTATCGGCTTTGCACCTATGATTCTTATTAATCCAAAGATTGTGAAGCGTAGTGGCAGATATGAAACGGAAGAGGGGTGCCTGTCCCTTATGGGCGTGAGAAAATGCGTGAGATTTAAAAACATAACTGTTGAATATTTTGATGAGAATT
>JAILGL010000056.1 GCA_024696825.1 Lachnospiraceae bacterium | reverse complement strand
TCTGGAACATTATCCTCTGTTATCACAATTTTCTTAAAATCTACACTGTTATCAGGGTCATCATAAAGATAAACACTAACCATCTCACCAGCTCTTACAACTGTATATTTCTTCTGGCCTGTCTTCTTATTATAACCTGTAACCTTAACCTCACCGTCGGTAATAAGAACCTTATCCTGGCCCTCATTATCGGCAATTACATAACCCGAGGTTCCTCTAATACCTACAACCATGGTAGATGTAGAAATGCTAAAATCTTCATCTTTCTTTAGCTTTTCCTTAACCTCAAAGAACAATCTACCTGTTTTAAGATTAAGCTTAAGCTTCTTACCTGACTGATTAAACTTAGCCTGGCTTTCTTCTTCAAGAGTAACCAATTTAGAATCATCAAGACCTATGGAAGCCAAACTATTCTCAGCTGTGGTAAGAATATTACCACTTCGAATCTTAATATTTTCTATAATCTTCTTTTCCTTACCATTTTCCGTCATGGTAACGGTACCTTTTATTCTAAGCAATCTCATGGTAGTGGCACTTAATTTGTCGCGATTGCGAAGAACTATAATAAGAACTATAGTGGCAACTATAACAACTGCCGCTATAATACCTATTATTATAGGCTTCTTCGAGTTTATAGCTTTTTCCTTTTCAAGATTTTTCTCCATAAAACTACCTCACTACTTTATTTCTTCCCGTCTCCTTAGCCTGATAAAGATTATTATCAGCCTTTTCAATGTTCTCCTCTATGGATTTTTCTTTATCAAACTCAACACAACCAAAACTCATAGTTACAGGAATAGAAATTCCATTAACATTACAAGCACTATTTTCAAGCTTCTTTCTGATCTCTTCTGCCTTTGCAGCACATTCATCTAGATCAGCATTTGGAAGAATAACTACAAACTCCTCACCGCCCCATCTATAAGCAGTTGCAGGCTCTTCCAGAGAATTGCTAATAGTCTTAGCAACAAATTTTAAGACTTCATCACCGGCATTATGTCCATATACATCATTAACTCTCTTAAATTTATCAATATCACAGATAAATAAACTGAGCTTATAATCGCTAACGCCAGCCTTGTAAACATCTTTAATCTTCGCGTAATCGCTGAAGAATCCCATTCTGTTCTTTAACGTGGTAAGCTTATCATGAAGTGCATCACTTAAAAACTTCTCGGACTCAAGAGCCATACCACAAAGAATGGTTGCAAGAGAAAGCTTTCTTGCATCTTCCTTTTCATCCATATCTGTACCGTCTAACTTATTAATAATCTGAAATGCTCCGATATAATTACCATTTAAATCGGCAACCGGCATAACCATAATGTTCTTGGTTGTATAACCGGTCTTAATATCCACTTCTTTATTAAAGTTAGGATCATTATAAGGATCGTTAGTTACAACAACCTTTCTTTCTTTTAATGCCTTTCCTACAAGACCTGTATCATCAGGAATTTCGATTCTGTCAATCTCTGTAGCAGAAATGGTCCAAAGCACTTTCTTCTCTTTATCCCACTGCCAAAAGCTTGCTCTGTCGGCATTGCAAAGGAGTTTTCCAAGTTCGGTCACAAGATTATATAAAGTAAGATAATCTCCTGCATTACTTTCCCTCATCTTATTGTAAAGCATGTCACTATAATCAAATATATCCTCTAACATCTGCTTTTCTTCGTTCATTATCCTTCCTCCTCGGTTGTCATAGTAATAATCCATTTTGTTTAAATTTTGTTTCCTGTTTCTAATTCTTTTTCATTATTTGACTACTAATGGCTCCACATTAATAGCCGGATATAATGGCGCGAATTCAAATCCTGTTCCTTCAATTTTCTTAAGCATCTCTTCCTCATTGTCGATATGCATAAGATAAACCTTTGCCCCTTTTTCCTTTATGCATTTAAGATAATCCATATGCTTATCTATACATAAATGTACAGGACTGTCTGAAACTGCCATCTCAATATAGAGCTCCAAGCCCTTATCTGCATACTCTTCTATATATTCCTTGAAAGGTTCTATAACATTCGTATCGCCGGAATATATAGTAGGAACCCCTTCTATCTCCAAAAGATATCCGAAACATTTACCCTTAAGCTCTGGAGAATGCTCAGTAGGAATAATCTTCTTAAACCAATGAAAATCCTCACTACTTGCTACTCTAAGCTCGTAGGCATCAGGTACACAGCCACCCAGGTTCTCGATGTAGAACCTTAGGTCCTCTAAAATCTCATTATTTCCTGAAATAACCACAACCGGTATATGCAGAAAATAATATGCATATTGAATAACCAGAGGCAGGCTTCCGATGTGATCAGAGTGAGTGTGCGTAATAAGTACAACTATTCGCTTAATCCCCTCTTCCGTAAGTAAAGAAGATATATCAATATGTCTCAGCCTCTGAAATAAATTCAGACCGCTGTCAATTATAATAAAATCAGTTCCGTCCACAAAAAATGCAGAAGTATTACCTTCGGAAAAAGCAGATCCTCTTCCCACAAAATGAAGCACCCGCGTCACCTCCGTTTCTCTTTTAAAAGTTCCTAATATGCTAGGATAATTATACTATAAAATGCGCCTAAAGGCAAGCAAACTGTATATTAAAGTATCTTAATAAATAACACTAATAATAGGGAAAATCTAAGATTAAAAAATCACAAAATATAATATGAAATAACCCACAATTATATAGAAAATATAAGTTCTATAGAAAAAAAGACAAAAAAATAAGCCCCTACCCAAAAGCTCAAGCTTTCAAACAAGGACTTCCAATGCGCCTCCAGGGGTTCGAACCCTGGACACCCTGATTAAGAGTCAGGTGCTCTGCCAACTGAGCTAGAGGCGCTTATATGTTAAGCCGCATGTCTCAAACACGCGACTTACTTAGTATATCACTTTTAGAAAAAAATGCAAGTGTTTTTTTCAAAAATTTATAACTTTTTTTATTTTTCTTGAAAAACCTTTATTTTTAAGGCTTTATATCCCATAATAATATTATAAAATAATGTAAATTTTTCTAAATTTCATAATAAAAACAAAAACTCCCCTTATAAATCTATGAACTAAACATATTTTTATAAGGGGAGATTAAATGTAAATCTAAATCACCAGTTGATTAATTAATTAACTCATTAACTAATTATGCAGGATTGATTACCTCAATACCAACATTTTCATAATTCTCAAGAGATGGATCTGAATAAAATACATTTACTGCCTCAATTTCTGCTTGCTTTTTATTAATTTGATCACCATCTCCTGTTACAATAATAGCAGCCTCCTGTAAAATAGTTCCAGAATACTGTACATATTCCTGACTTTCAAGATCTTCCTGAAGCGGATTCTCAACTACTGTATAAGAAATAGATGTAACTTCTTCTGAAACAGCATTTACACCTGTAAGACCATAAACAGAACATCCCTTTGCGATACTTAAGCTACAGTCATCATTCTTAAATGCAAGATCTGCTGCAACAACATATGCACCAGCATTATCAGTAAATGTTATAACATCTGCTGCTATACCATTTTTCTTACTTACTGTAAGATTTAAGTGTGTTCTTGAACCCTGGAATACTGCTTCTTTTGTATCGATAGCATTTTTAACAGAAGTAATTTCTACAGATATATTATCAACATAAACATTTTCAAATGCATCAATTCCCTTGGCATCAGATTCTATATTAATGAGTGATTCGTCGTATGTATTACCGTCCTCATCAGTCTCCTCTTCAGCATGTCCTGATAAAGAAGCATAAGCTGTATCTATTGCCTTTGATGCATTGTCTCCTGTAACAGTAATGTTTACATCTGAGCAATAAAGAACTACTCTACCATGACTCTCTACTACCTTACCTTCTGTATTCTCTATCTCATAAGCACATGAGATACCATTCTTTAATGAAACAATATTTGCTGTACTATCGCTTACATAGATACCAAGATTATCTATTTCCTCTTCACTTGGTACATCATCTGCATCAAGAGTAGTCTTAAGACCAGAATTAGCACCTGCTGCCTTTATATTGGAATCATATATATCAATGCTCTGTTTTGCAGAAATACCATTATGACCTGTAGGTACTGTAAAATCATCTACTGAACCAGCTACATTCAATTCAAGAGTATTTACATAAAGAGCTCCGCCTGTTGACTTAATCTTTACGCCATCACCATTAGGACTGATTACATTAAGCTTACTGGTGTCTTTATCTTCTCCTTCAAAAGTAACCTCATTCTTAGCCTGAATACCTATAGGATATGTTATTTTAGGACCTATAGTTCCGTCTTCATATTCCTCAGTTTCAGTTGAATCAGTACCGGTTGCACCATTATTTACGATAGTATTAGTTGTATCCTTTGGAACAAAGATTGTTGTTTTTGTAACATCTTCATCAAGGTTAATTACACCCTTATCAGGATCTACACCATCAGTTGTAATTTGAAGACCATTAAGGTTTATCTTTAATTCACCACGAGTTGTAAATGTATTTACAATTCTTGCATTTATAGCTTCCTCTGATGAAAGAGTATACTCACCAGGAAGAAGGAATTCTACCTTGAGAACACCACTCTTATTAGTCTTAACTGTATACTTACCATCTGTCTCATCCTGTGTTACTTCCATGCCCTCTTTAAGAGCAATGTCAACATTTTCTACAGGAGTTTCACTTTCTTCAGGTGAAGCACTTGCACTTGGGCTAACACTGGCTTCTGTGCTTGCCTCAGGGCTTGCACTAGCTTCTGCACTTGCCTCAGGGCTTGTACTTGTTGCAGGACTCGCACTAGCTGCAGGACTTGCACTTGTTGCATCACTTGCGCTTGGTGAAGCGCTTACAACTGCACTTGCTGTAGGTGAAGCACTGGTTGCACTGCTTGCACTTGGTGAAGAACTTGCAGCTGCCTTCTTAACTGTAACCTTACATTTATACTTCTTACCCTTATAGGTAGCTATAATAGTTGTCTTACCCTTTTTCTTACCCTTTACAACACCCTTCTTTGTAACAGTAGCAATCTTTTTATTCTTAGATTTCCACTTAACCTTTTTCTTCTTAGCATTTTTAAGCTTAAGTGTTACCTTCTTACCAACCTTAATAGTAACCTTACTTTTGTTAAGCTTAATTTTTTTCTTAGCTTCTGCTGTACCTGGCACTGCAGCAAGACTTGCTACCATTGATAATACAGTAAGAGAAGCTATGGCTTTCTTTAATATCCTCTTGTTCATCGAATATCCTCCTTTAAGTCTTATAATAATTCAGCCGGCCTACTAAATATTATAATTATTCCACATACAAAAAAACAATCTAACTAATAAAATATAAACCGACAATCAACTTAAAAGAAATTTTACCCTATAATCACTCACTTGTAAAATTAAATTTTAGTCATAAAATACATTAAAGTCTAGAATTATTTCTTAATTTTAACCTTCTTAACCTTTGAGAAGCTTCCATAAAGAGTAGTACTTCCAGACTTTTTATAAGCTCTAATCTTTACATAGTAGTATTTACCCTTCTTAAGCTTCTTAACAAGCTTCTTAACAGTTACAGCCTTCTTAACAGTTACCGTCTTAGTTTTCTTAGCTGTAAATTTCTTAACATAAGAATATTTAATCTGATAACCTGTTACAGTCTTATCCTTCTTCCACTTAATAAGAAGTTTTCTTCCCTTCTTATTCTTAACAGAAGTAAGAGTAGCCTTCTTAGGTGAAACCTTTATGGTAACTGTTGCTGAGTTAGCATAGTAGGTATCAGTCTCTGAAGCAAATACTGTAATAGTAGCTATACCACAGCTCTTAATAGTAGCCTTTCCTGCTGCAGTAACTGAAACCACATTTTCATTGCTACTTGTATAAGTAAGAACTCCATTACCATTAGTTGTAGCACCGATGTCAAATGCAGCTGCATTTGCAGCCTTTGTTATAACTGACTTAACTGTTATGGACTGTACAAGCTTTTCTACAGCTGGAGGTGTAACAGGGTTACTTGAAGGTGATTCACTAGGAGCTGTACTTGGCTCAGTGCTAGCTTCTGCGCTTGGCTCTTCACTGGCTTCAGCGCTTGGCTCAGCGCTTGGCTCAGCGCTTGGCTCCTCACTTGGCTCCTCTGAAGGGAATACATTTTCCCCTGAAACCTTAATTCTAAATACAGCCTTCTCACCATTTTCAGCTATACAGGTAACATTTGTAAGTCCTTCTGCAAGACCATAAACTGTAGCAGTTACATTTCCA
>JAILGL010000176.1 GCA_024696825.1 Lachnospiraceae bacterium | reverse complement strand
TCATCTGATAATTCAAATACTTCTGGAATCTGTATAAACAATAACTCATATGGATTAACCTCAATTCTTTGAATTAGATTCTTAAAACGTTTAACACTTAATAACTCATCCTCTTTATAATTCAATCCATTTAAGTCACTAAAATTTCTAGTTATCTGAGGTAATTCTCTAAACCAACGTTGTATACAGGTAACTATATTTTTAATCCTATTTTCACCTAGATTAATTTGATTATCAACTTCAAACAACTTATTTAATCGCTTTATATATCTTTCTTTTTCTGTATCTTCCGCAGAAACAAACAATTCATAGTCTGCCGGATTATAAATAGCATTCACTATTATATCAGCATTGACCATAACTTCTTTTTCATCAAAATAAACAACTATGTCTTCTTTTCTCTTAGATAAAACCCAAGCAAAATATAAAGGTATTATTCCTAATCTTAAACCGTATGGAGCCATTGTCAATTTATCAACAATACTTCTGAAATTTAGCTTATTACCTGAAGATTCATCTATGAAAGAATCAATTAAACTAATAACTTCTTTTAATTCTTCGGATTCATTATTATCCTTAAGTCCAGTATTAACATATAATGCCCTATATATGGTTGCTTCTTGGTTTGTCCCCTCATAATATTTTTCACTATCCTCACCTTTAAGAATCGTAGTGATAATATTATTTCTAGCTTTTTTAGTTTGACCAGTATTAATCAATCTTCTATTAATTAATTCGTTATTAATAATAGGAGTTTTCGTATATATATATTCACAACATAAATTAACTGCTTCACTAACATTCTTTATATTCTTTTTAGCTATTTGACCTTTTTGTGTAAGGTAAAAAATCTTACAATCCTCTGAAGAATAGATTTTAAACAAATGATTTTTAAGTTGCTTTATTAAATCTTCCTCATATAGTGGCAATTCGCGAGTCATCACCTCATTATCTTCAGTGAAATTACTTTCTTTTAAACCAAGTACAATTTCTAAATCTATGGCTCTTTTACTTTCCTTAAATGCTTTTTTAGGGCACAATACTATTATTCTTCTTGAATTGAGTTTTTTATAATGTTTTTTAACTACATCCTGATCTATATCATTAAAACTAAATAATGCAATCACTTTTCCATCACAAAACTCATCATCAAGATTAAAGAAACTACTTTCATTATTAATCGATAAAAATTCATCAACATTTAAATACTCATATCTAAAATATCTGGTCATTGATGTTTTAGTATTATATCTCTGTGGAATAATAAATCTTTTTTGTTCAACTATGGAGAATACTTTATTATAATTAATATTATCCCCTATTACCGCTCTCTGTCTCTTTATTTCTTTTTTCAAAGAAGCGCCTGCACGTGTTTTAAACACAAAACTATTAGTCGCTCCTTTACGATATATTACATTTGCTTTTTCTAATTCACTTATAACACTAGCTGCTTCTGGTAATCCAGATGCTAATGATAACAATTTTTCATTTGCAGGTAATTCATCATGTTTATCTACTATCAAGAAAAGAGCTAACACTTTAAGTATTATCTTCTCCTCTTTTCCCTTGCACTTGGATATAGCATATTCCGCATTTAGCCATTCATTATGAACCACCTCATTATTAACGTCTTTTTTGAATAAACCTGAGAAATAATCATAAATACTATCTACTCCAACTAACCATGGTCTTTCTCCTTTATGATTTTTAACAAATCTAAACATACTATTTGGCTCATCGTTTGAAATGAAAGTAAATAAAGTTCTTTCATTTTGAGCTACTTTCTCACTTATATTTAACAAAAGATATGAAGCTATAGGATTGAGAGGATAACATCCTTTTAATATAATACTTTTAAAATCATCCACCTCAAAATTTCTTTTAAAAAACGGAACTTCATAATACTCTTTAGTTATTTTTTCTCCAAAATAGTTTGAATTATTTGGTATTTTAGATAGTTTTTTCTCATCTTTAATAATTGCATCTTTTATTAACTCATAGTTATTCTTAGAAGAAGTCACAAAGTGCTTTTCTACTATTCTGCCTTCAATTCCTGTAAATGCATTAATAATATCTTTTGAAATATATTTTCCATATTCTTTAATGCTTTTATGCGCAATCATAGTTATATGAACTTTAGCATTGCTTGAGTTACATGCCAATTCACATATATCTTGTAGAAACTTCATATTAGTTCCTACTCTATTTTCCTCTTGCCCTTCTATAAATTTACTAAACTCATCAAATACTATAAATAATCCTGAATATCCATAATCTTCAACTAGTATCTCACTAATACTTTTATATAATGGTAAAACGTCATCTTCTACTAATGGATTAAACACACTTCCTGAAGTAATTGTTGGATGTATCTCCATAAATACCTCAAGTGATTTTCTAGAAAAATCAGAAAGGTCAATTTTAAAATCACTCATATTAATCTTTCTATTTTCAAGTTCCTTTATAAATGCTTTATATGTTGAAGGAAAATCTTTTTCCCACTCACTAATCCTTTTTGCAGCATGTGAATAAAATGTATCAGGAAACACTTTTTCAAGATTATTTCTTTTAAGAGATTCATTAATCGCATATAAAAATGATTGTTTTAAATCTCCCTGTAAATTTTGAATAAGCACTGGTAACATAGGTTTCATTTTCCATGCTTTATTTATAAGACCTGCAACTTCGTGACCTAATTCAGATCCATCATCAATTCTTTTTATTAAATCACTAATAATTTTATAATTTGCCTTAGTCCTATCTAAAGATAATATAGATATTACCACTAAGAATAGATGGGATTTTCCTTTTCCATATGGACCTATAAGCAACGAAGCCTGTTCAGTTCCTTTTAATACTGAATTTAAATAGTCTTTCAGTATTTGCACTGACGATTTTGTAGGTATATAACTATTAATCTTATCAGCTTTATTTAAGCTTAAATATAAATTTATTGATGACTTAAAATTTATATTAAAACTGATATAATCATTTAAACTTTCATATTTATTCATAATCATCTCACCTTATCTATGATTCTCGTAATATTCTTTCATTACTTCTTCACACGTCATATCCGTCATTATATATATAACATCAAGTCCTGCAGTTCTATTAACTCTAATCATCTTTCTTGAATCAAGTTTATCTAATAATTCATTAATATACGTAGGAGTAATTTGATAAATAGCTGCAATACTCCCTTCGCCTTCGATTAAATCATTAATTGATACAGAGTCATCCTTTTTATATTTTTTTGTTAATTCAAATAACACATTCCACTCATTAATTATTCTATTATCAGGTCTTTCTTTAATATATTCTCCATCTTTATATTTAACTAATCCCAATTGAGAAAACGGTGATTGGTTTTTATCTTCAGGATCATCAGTTTCTTTGTCTTTACTATACATACTCAAAAGCACGCCAATATCACTTTTCAGAGAATTAATCGAATAATTAACACCGTAACTTGATAGTTCTCTATTAAGGCCATTAAACAGTATTTCTTTATCAAAATCTATGACATCAAATTTATTAAAAAACAAATACCATGTTGTTGCTTCATTAAAATTCGAAGCAATATTTGCATGTGCAACCCAAACCGAGAAAATATCTTCAAAATATGGGTCATGTTCATTTATTGTATTACCAATGGATGAAAGCTTTACACTCTTACCACTTTTCTCTTCAGATAAACCTAACGCTCTCATCCAATACCTTAATGACTTGACCATATTATTTCCTATTCCAAAATCATCAGGTGCACTATCACTATTAAAAATATTTATTTTCTCGTTTTTATTTGCACTAATTAGCTTTAATGCTTTACTTATCCAACCATCACGAAGTGCAAATTTTTCATGCCCTTGAAGCCTGATTTTATTACCCATTATCTTTTCCTCTCTTAATACATAAAACCTTCCTCATATAACATCCTGCATTATAATGTGAAACACATTCAGTACATCTTACACATTTTTTATTATCAATAGTATATGTGGCTACTCCTTTTCCATCACCTTTTACCTTAATAGCATCATGTTTACAAATGCTCTCACAAGCATCACACCCTATACACATTTGATATTTTGTTAGCTGACACTTAATCTTTCCTTCAGCAGCTACCAAGGACTTAGCGCCGGCAATATGTATATTCTTTATTGTAACTTTTAAACTCGAAGTACCTATTCTCCCTTTTAAAACAAGGACTATTTCACCTTTTTTATTAATAACAAATACTTCGCCAAGCCTTTTGTTTCCTAAATCCTTATTAATGTATCCAAATGGTTTAAATAATTCATATAATTCTTCTGTAATTGGTCTTTGAAGCTCATAATTATAAGTATTTTCTTCTGTAGCACATGGTTCAAATGAAACAATTGATTTTTTTGCAATATCCAAACCATTACCACCTTGTCTGGCTTTCCATCCACCTGAATCTATATACTCCTCTGGATCCGGCTTACCAATCTGGTTAGCAAAACTAACAAGCACCTCTCTCCAATGTACATACTGTTCATACATATGTATTTTGGAGAGAAACTCTGACCATCCACCATTATTAGGGCAGCACCAACATCCTACCCTGGTATATCCCAGTCTGTACGCATAATTAAAATCTATTCCTGTCGTAAGTATATATAACCATACATCAAAATCAAGCCAATCAATAATAGGAGAAGCTACTGTTTGTTTTGTTATCTTGGGACTTTCTGTTTCTCTTTCATATTTACTACGACTGGCCGATTCACTCCTTCTTATACCCTGAAAAGCAAGTATATTGGTCTTATTTTTAAATGCAGATGAAATAGTTTTTTGAATAGCACCTGTTTTAAAAACGGTACAACACCATCTCATTACTCTACTAGGTGGACCAATGATTTTACATAAATCCTCAAAGTTCTTCTCTCTATTTTTAGCTGATAGAACTCTTACACCTCTCGATTCTTCATTTTTATTGAATCTTTTTTTATACTCCATAGTAGTTGGAAATTCTAAAGTAGTATCCCCAAATATATGCAACACCTTATTAGTACCTAAAGCAGTATTTACAAGATGGGATGTAACTGTAGAATCCTTACCACCACTAAAAGAAACAAACATATCTTCAATGTCATATTTCTTAATATAGCTTTGAATATATGATACAGCTTCTTCTGTAATATAATTATATCTGTTTTTATTAACCTTAACAAACTTTGCTATCTGCTCTTCAAATGCCGAAAAATCTATCTCAGGAATTAAATTATCATATCTATCTTTAATATATTTTATTCTATCTAAATCCCATTTATTAATCTTCGCAACTGACAACTTAAGCTTCTTTCCATCTACAATATAGGCATTGCTTCCATACCAAACTGATTTATCCAAAAAATAATAAGGATTATCCTTTTCAAATAATAGTCCTAACAACAACCTTTCTTCTGGAAAAACCGGTCTAATATCTGTAGCTATATACTCAGCTTTTTCACCACAAATAGTACAGTCTTTTTCAAACAATGGAACTTGACATTCTTCACACCAATAAATTGTACTTGAAGAAATAGTCTTAGCTCCACAACTCTTTTTTATGCATTTATCTCCATTCATCGGAACCTTGCATTTAGGACAAATTCTCTCAAACATCTTATATCCTCAATCTCTAAACAAATAAACAATAAATTGTTTTACTCGTATTCACTATTAATTCTATTTCCCACTACCTTTACTTTTTTCACCGCTTCATCCGGTCCAACAACCTTACATCCCTCACCAAGCGATATCACCCAGCTAAGGAACTTATCACTCATTATTACTTCAACATCTACTCTAAACTTATCATCACTAACTGGTTTTATGTCTATATCCATTCCAAACCTGTCGATGATGACGTTGGCCATGTCATTGCTGCACTCTAGTGTGACTGTTTCTTTTTCACCGCCAAACATACTAAAATGCATCTGTGTGTAGGTGCTTTTATCTAGTTTTTCAAAGGCTGTTACACCTTTTCTTTTCTTGTCTGTAAGCGATACATTTAACATCTTGTCTACTCTGTAGTGCTTGATGATTCTGTCTTTGAAATCATAAGCTACCAGGTAATACTTGTCGCTGTCCCAGAATAATGCCCATGGACTCACTTCATAATACGCACCGTCGTGCCGAAGCTCCATTTCCTTTTTCACATTCCATGAAAAGTACTGAAATGTAACCATTTTATTGCTATAAATGGCCTCGTGTAAAACATCGATAGTATCATAAATGCTATTATTCATATTTTTAATACGGCCTGCTACATATACCTGGCGATTTAAAAGAGACTCGTCTTCAGTGCTATTATTTATTCTGTTAAGCTTTCTGATTAGATCATCTGTTTTTCTCTTAGTCAAAAATTTAGATGCCTGCACGGCATCTATTAACAGCTTTAGTTCAGCACTTTTAAACTTTTCTTCAGCCATATAATATCTAGTCTTTGAACCGTTACCATATTTTTTTATCTCTGAGCCAAATTCCGTAAGGGCTTTAAAATCCTCGTAAAGCACCTGTCTATTGGCCATAACGTTATATTTCTTTAACTCTTCCTGAATCATAGGAATAGACAATCCATTACTCTCATCTGTCTGTTCCTTCATAATTCTGTATAAATAAAGCAGTTTCAGCTTTTGATTGGCTTTTTTAGACACAATAAAGTCCTCCGTTGAACCATATTTTTTTATAATAATATTTATATCCCTTTTTAAGGAACTAATAAAACTTCTTTTAACTGCTCAAAACCTAGTATTTATTATACCATAAG
>JAILGL010000165.1 GCA_024696825.1 Lachnospiraceae bacterium | reverse complement strand
AAAGCCTTCTCTATCTCCTCCTGACTCTTAGAGCTATCGGAACTTTTCTTACTACTCTTGTTACTATTCTTGGTGCAGGCTGTACCAGTTACAGTCATAGCCGCAGCAAGAGTAAACGCTAACGCCTTCTTACCAAAATGTTTCCTCATATCTACCATCCTTCCCGGTTAAATATTAATAAAAGCCGCACTTCCCTTAAATAGTATTAATAAAGCTGCCCTTGCCTTTAAATATTAATAACCGCCTTTTTGCCTTTTATACAAGTTGTTACGATATATATGACCATTATAAATAACGAACCTTGAAATAAACTTAAAATTTTTAAATTTTTTTAATATAAGAAAAAACGCTTTGGTGCGGACCTCATGCCCTAAAGGGCATTAAAATTACATGTTTTTGGTGCGGACCGTGGTCCAAACCCCGGTTCTACGACGCCTCCGCGTCGTAAAAAAGGTCCCATGCCCTAAAGGGCATGAGACCTTTTTTCTCATTGCGGATGACAGGAATCGAACCTGCACGCCGAAGCACAAGAACCTAAATCTTGCATGTCTGCCAGTTCCATCACATCCGCATATGAAGCTAATGATATTCGCAATCCGCTTCGCTACTTGCTCATAACGCAGGGCACTTCGCGCCATGTCAGTAGGGACCTAACACCCCTACTGACACGAGAAATCCCCTATACCCCACCTACATCTTCACGACTTAAAGGTGAGGGATTTCTCTTTCTGCGTTAAATTGTAATAACAATAGTATTACCGTCATTCGGCATATGCGGATGACAGGGTGCTGCGTGCCGGTGGCACGCGTTTAGCACCGACCGAGCCGAAGGCGAGAAGCTGCGAGGTCCTGTGGACCTCATGCTTGCGCACCGACCGAGGAAAGCGCCAAGCTTTCCGAGACCCGAACCTGCACGCCGAAGCACAAGAACCTAAATCTTGCATGTCTGCCAGTTCCATCACATCCGCATATGCTTTAAAAGCACAAGAGAGATATTAACAAAATAATCTATATTTGTCAATTACAATACTACCTTTTTTATCCCTATTCGCTACTTCCACTAACCTTAGTTCCAGGCTCTGATTCCATGTCATAAATAAAGAACTCATCCGGATCTTTATCACAGTTACCATCCACATTCATAGCCTTAACATCCTCTAAGGTAAGAGTACAGGCAGCCTTAAAATCTTCGTCTTCAATAGCTTTGTAGCCGCTGTCATAATATTTTGAACCGGTATAAATACTTGAAATCCAGTTACCGGAATCACTGTCATAATAATATTTTACATAACCCTTAAAAACGCCAGTCTCCGGATTATAATTAGTAAGCTTGTCTATTGCCGTATAGTTATAATAATAAGACTTGCCATCATCAGGATAATGAATAACAGGGTCCTTTACTATAATGGCTGCTTTTGAAGCAGTATCAAAGGTTACGCCCTTACTGAAAAATTCATGATTATTAAAGTATCTGCCGTCATACCAGGCATCTGAAAAATAACCCGTAGAACCATTGTTGTCATAGAGATAAGTAAAGCCTGTACCACTACCACCAAAAATGGAATTAATAAGCACAAGTCTTACATAACTACCCTCACCCACTGTATTTCTAACATCTGCCCAGGTAAGAGGAGTGAGATCCGTTTCTTCTTCCTTAACCTCCATGGCACCATAATTTCTAATAATTTTTTCAATCTCTTCAAAAGAAGTTTTGGTACTAAGATCTGAAGAACTATTATCAAAGGTATACCAGCTATCAATAAGATCTTCAGTAATACCCTGACCGCCGCCATTTCCCTGACCACCATAGGATTTTGTCACTCCATCATAGGTAACATTTACAAGATAATGAGCTGAACTAGACCAGGCAACTGTAGCCTTAGAATCAAGCTTCTTCGCGATAGAAGACATCATAGATGGGAAACCTATGGAATCATATCGGAATGGGTAAACCTGAGAAACCAGCATGGACTTACTACCTTCTCTATAGTATGGGTCCTGAATATAAAAGGTCTGGTCCACATGAGGAGAAGTTGAAAGACCATAATATGGAGAAGTGGTACTCTTCTTCTGCTCACCAAGAACATATACACCCGAATATAAACACTGGCTACTGAAGCCAGACTGAATAGCTGAAAGATTCTCAAAATAAGAATTGCCGGCCTTGGAATATTTCTCTATAAGATAGTCCACCTCATCGTAAAGCTTAGGGCAGGAAAGAGTAAGACCGGTATCAGTCTTTTTACTGCCGCTAACCTCCATAATCTTAAATGTGCCTCCATCTGAATCATAGCCTTTAAAAATATAACCACCCTTTACCTTCATGGTCTTAGTGTCAGTATATTTTACATCTGAAAATGCAGTGGTACAATTTTCGATATACACTGTATCTTCAGAATAAACCGTATCCTCATCAGCTAACACAAAGCTATCAGGATCCGGATTATTAGTCTTAACATAGAAGTAATAGCAAATGTCATCAAAAAGAGGAACAAGCTTATAGGTATAGCCATTAGAATCAGGCTCAGTGGTAGCTGAACCGGAATCACTATCTGTATCAGAATCTGAATCAGTACTGGAATTAGAACTGGCTGCCTTTACATTAATTGTACAAATAAGCTTCTTCTTTTTAATCTTTGCAAGAACCTTAGCCTTACCCTTTTTTCTTCCATAAATCCTTACAGAATTTTTCTTTTTGGACTTAAGCCTAATGACCTTTTTACCTGCTTTAATGGTCCACTTTGTTTTATACTTTGTTTTATTATTTTTAACCTTCAGGGTAAAGGTTTTACCCTTCTTAATGGTAACTTTTTTCTTACTAAGTCTTATGGCTGCGTCGGCTTTTTCTGAATTGGCTCCCATTAAAAATGCAGACAACACCAGGATAAAAACAGTAAAAATCAAGATTTTAAATCTTCCCTTTTCTATGTAATAATTCATAAACTTCCTTTCCGAAATGCCTGAATATACACGGGTATTTCACCTCAAAAAAATATTAATTTGTACTCCAAAAATATGATAATATTTTACCAAAAAAATTCTCATAAATCAATTATTCCAAAAATAATAAAAACCTAAAACAAAGTACAACAAATTTACAGTAAAAATCATAATGAAATGTTGAAATATAATGGGTTTTCGTAGTATAATAACTATAACTGTAATCTAAATTAAAAAATAGGAGGTTTTTGTTATGAAAAAGTATGTTGCAGAATTTATTGGGGCTTTTGTTCTCGTATTTATGGGATGTGGAACAGCTATGTTAGTTGGATGTGATGCCGTTAAGGGAAGCGGCTATCTACTTACCGCTCTTGCATTCGGTCTCACAATAGTTGCTATGGCTTATAGTATAGGAAACATTTCAGGATGTCATATTAATCCTGCAGTTTCTCTTGGGGTACTTATAAGTGGTGGAATGACAGTAAATGATTTTATTGCATATGTAATTAGCCAGTGTCTTGGTGCCTTCGCAGGTTCAGGTGTTCTTGCACTTGTATTCTCACTTGGTAGCGTTAAGGATCAGACAGGTGGCTTTGGTTCAAACGGACTTAGCGGTGTTAATGGAAGCGCTGCTGCCGGACTTTTAGTTGAATGTATACTTACATTTATATTTGTAATTGCTATTCTTGGTGTAACATCAAGCAAGGCTAAGCATGGTTCATTTGCAGGTATCGTAATCGGCCTTACACTTACCTTCGTACATATCTTAGGAATCGGCCTTACAGGAACAAGTGTTAACCCTGCAAGAAGTATCGGACCAGCTATCGTTGCAGCTATTACAGGAAACTCAGTACCTTTCTCAGAGGTATGGGTATTTATCGTTGGACCACTTGTGGGTGCAGCACTTGCAGCATTTGTTTACAAGTTCTTAGAGTCAGCAGATAAAGAATAATTTATTTACATATCGACATTTACATTTACTAAAGAAAGGTTGAAATTACATGAATATTTGGCATGACATTGACGAAGAAAGAATCTTCCCTACAGACTTCTTTGCATGTATCGAGATTTCAAAGGGAAGTAAGTTAAAATATGAGTTAGATAAGAAAACAGGTATGCTTATGTTAGACCGCGTTTTATATACCTCAACTCATTATCCTGCAAACTATGGATTTATTCCAAGAACACTTGGTGACGACCACGATCCACTTGACGTGCTTGTCCTTTGTTCTGAGAATATTGCTCCTATGACACTTGTGCGTTGTTATCCTATAGGAGTTATGAAAATGCTTGATAACGGACTTGGTGATGAGAAAATAATCGCTGTACCTTACGGCGACCCTATGTACAATGGATACACAGATATTTCAGAATTACCAAACCATATATCAGAGGAAATGAAGCATTTCTTCAGACATTATAAATCATTGGAAAACAAAGAGACAAAGGTTGATGATATGAATGGTGCCATTGAAGCAGTTGGTGTCATAGAATATTGTATTAAAAATTATGAAGAAAAATATGGAAAAAACTGATTTTAAACCGGGCAATATGCTTTATCCACTGCCTGCCGTAATGGTAAGCTGCGGATATGGTAAATTTACCCCTAACATATTAACCGTTGCGTGGACTGGTACTGTATGTACCAATCCACCTATGGTTTACATTTCCGTAAGACCCTCCAGACATTCATACGACATCATCGCCGAGACGAGAGAATTCGTAATTAATCTAACTACGGAAGAGCTTGCTCGTGCCATGGATAAATGTGGCGTTCGCTCAGGGCGTGACCTGGATAAATGGGCTGATTTAAAGCTTACTAAAGCACCTTCTAAAGAGGTTAACTGTCCATCCATAGAAGAATCCCCTGTTAATATAGAGTGTAAGGTTACAGATATTATAAAGCTTGGATCACATGACATGTTCCTTGCAGAGGTTGTAAATGTGAGGGTTGACAAATCGCTACTAGATGACAGGAATTCCCTGCGCCTTGAAAAGGCGGGCTTAATCGCCTATTCACACGGGAAATATCATGCACTTGGTAAGATTCTCGGAAGCTTTGGATATTCAGTCAGAAAAAAACCTATGGGTAAAACTTCCAAAAAGAAGATGAAAAATCCCAAAAAACATAGTAAAAACGCCTAAAATGTGCCGAAAGACTTGACAGAAATAATATTTAATATATAATGAAAAGATGACACATAGGGGGTATGTGCATTACTATTATTACTATGATTGGATTTATGTTTGAAAATATTCACATTGAATAATTAATTTATTTACCGAGGATTAACGAGGAAACTATGGAAAATCAATTTATTATTAAAGGTGGAACACCTTTAAATGGCGAAGTTGTTGTTGGTGGTGCTAAGAACTCAGCACTGGGTATCATTGCAGCGGCAATAATGACTGACGAAACAGTTACAATTGACAATTTACCTGATGTAAGAGATATTAACGTTTTACTTGAAGCTATCGAGGATATCGGAGCTACTGTAATACGTGAAAACGAGCATAGGGTTAAGATAAATGGAAGTACTATTAATGATATAACTATCGCATATGACGCTATCAAGAAAATCAGAGCATCCTACTATTTACTTGGTGCTTTGCTTGGTAAGTATAAGAGAGCTAATGTTGCTCTTCCAGGTGGCTGCGATATAGGAAGCAGACCTATCGACCAGCATTTAAAGGGCTTTAGAGCACTTGGCGCTACTGCTAATGTTGAGTTTGGTATGGTTAATACCTATGCTGTAGATCTTATTGGAAGTCATATATATCTTGATGTGGTATCCGTTGGAGCCACTATAAATATTATGCTTGCGGCTTGTCTCGCTAAGGGACGTACAGTCATCGAGAATGCCGCTAAGGAACCTCACATCGTTGATGTTGCGAACTTCTTAAATAGTATGGGCGCTAACATAAAGGGTGCAGGTACTGATAAAATCAGGATAAACGGTGTATTTAAATTACATGCTTCAGAATACTCCATCGTACCTGACATGATTGAGGCAGGTACATTTATGGTTGCAGCTGCTGCAACTAAGGGAGATGTTCTTATTAAAAATGTTATTCCTAAGCATTTGGAAGCTATTTCTGTAAAGCTTATAGAAATCGGTGCCAAGGTTGAGGAATATGATGATGCTGTCAGAGTATATTCAGATAAGAGACTTGGTCATACACAGATTAAGACCTTACCTTATCCTGGATTTCCAACTGATATGCAGCCTCAGATAGCTACACTGCTTGCTCTTTCCGAGGGAACCAGTACAGTTACTGAAAGCATTTTTGAGAATAGATTTAAATATGTGGACGAGCTTGCAAGAATGGGATCAACCATAAAGGTTGAAGGTAATGTTGCTATTATCGAAGGAGTTGCAGGTTTTACAGGCGCTGCTATTACCGCACCGGATCTTCGTGCCGGAGCTGCATTAGTAATTGCCGGACTTGTTGCAAATGGTTTTACAACCGTTGATTCCATCAAATATATTGAGCGCGGATATGAGAACTTCGAAAAGAAATTAACAGGACTTGGTGCTTCTATCGAAAAGATACCTGTTGATGACGAAGAGGCAGTCCAGAAATTTAAACTTAAATGTAGTTAACATATATGCCGCTTGTCTTCTTAAGGCAGGCGGTATTTTAGCATAATTTAGAAGGTTATTTTTAAAGGGGTACAATTGTGAAAAAAGGTAAATTTATAGCCATCGAAGGAATCGATGGAAGTGGAAAAACTTCCCAGATTAATTTATTAAAAGAGCGAATTCAAAAAACTAATCACGCAGTTTACACCACTCAGGAGCCATCCGACGGACCTTTTGGTGCTATGCTGAGACAGTTTTTAAGAGGACGTATGTCCACAGATGAGTCAGCACTTGCTACACTATTTGCCGCTGACAGATTAGATCATCTTTCTAATAATTCAGATGGTCTCATGGATAAAATAAACAGAGGAACAACGGTTATTTGTGACAGATATTTATTATCTTCCTATGCCTATCAAAGTGTTCGTTCACCTCTTGACTGGGTTAAGGATTTAAATAGAGTTGCCAGAGATTTACAGAAGGTTGACTGCCACATTTTTATAAATGTATCTCCAGAGCTTGCCATAAAGCGTATCGCTCATGGCAGACAGGGCCGTGAACTATTTGAAACCACAGAAAGACTCGAGGCAGTTAGAAATAAGTATTTAAGCATAATTGAAGATTTAAAAGATGAAGAGAATATTATAGTCATTGATGGAGACAAATCCATCGAAGAAATATCCGATGATATTTGGGCTGGTGTATCTCATCTTTTTGAAAATAACGATCATTAATTTATTCGACTTTAAGTCGGGGATTGGAGTATAATATGCCAGATTTTAAAGATATTATAGGACAGAAGCAATTAAAGCATACATTACTTTCGGCTATCGCTTTAGATAAACCATCACACGCATATATATTTAACGGTGAAACCGGCTCCGGAAGAGATATGCTTGCAGAAGCATTTTCAAAAACCCTTTTATGCGACGGCAATAAAAAGGATAGAGAAGCAGTTAAAAATAGTATTAAGGATGGAAATATTGATGATGAAGTATTATTTAAGCTGGATGCCTGCGATATCTGCACCTCCTGCTTACAGAGTTCTTCTTCAAATAATCCTGATGTAATATATGTTACACATGAAAAAGCATCTATTTCTGTAGAAGATATTAGAGAGCAGATTAATAAAACTGTAGAATTTCCACCTTATAGCGAAGAGTATAAAATATACATCATAAAGGATGCCAACAAAATGACTGAGGAGGCTCAGAATGCCTTACTTAAGACCATTGAAGAGCCACCAGCTTATGTTATTTTCATCCTCATTTCAGAGAATACATCCATGTTTTTACCAACTATTCTCTCAAGATGTGTAGTACTTAATACCCATCCTATTAGCAAGGAAGAAATCAGTTCTTATCTTGTTAATAAGCTTCAGATGGAAAAGGCTAATGCGGATATCGCTGCCAACTTCTGTCAGGGTAACATGGGACGTGCCATTAAATTTGGTACCTCACCTGACTTTATAGAAACTAAAGAAAAGGTTTTAAACCTTTTAAAACATATTGATTCAATGCATCTATATGAAACTATGGAAGTTATCAGAGAGTTTTCAAATGATAAGAGAAACTTTAACGATTATCTTGACCTCATGCTTCTCTGGTACAGAGATGTCCTTACTTTTAAGTCCACACAGGATATTAATCTCCTTCTTTACAGAGGCGAGTACAAGGCAATCTCAGAGCAGGCCAGCAAGAGAAGCTATGAAGATATTCAGGATATTTTAACTGGTATTGATAAGGCTAAGGTTAGACTTAAATCAAATGTAAACTTTGAAATCACTATAGAGCTTATGCTCCTTAATATTAAGGACAGTGCTTATTAAGACTTATTATTAAAGCTAATTAAAGCTTACTAAACGCTTAAGTAACGAAAGGAAATGAAATGGTAACTATTATAGGTGTCAGATTTAAAGATAATGGCAGGGTATATTACTTTGATCCCGGAAAACACGAGGTTGTTTTACATGGGGGAGTCATTGTAGAAACAGCCAGAGGTGTAGAGTACGGCGAGGTTGTATTCGAACCAAAGCAGGTAACAGATGATCAGATTATACCTCCACTTAAACCTATTATAAGGGTTGCAACTGACAACGATTTAGAGAAATTAAAATCAAATAAATTAGAAGAAAAAAAGGCATTTAACATTTGCCAGGAAAAAATAGAAAAGCATGGGCTTAACATGAAGCTCATTGATTCAGAATATACCTTTGACAGAAGTAAGCTCTTATTCTACTTTTTCTCAGATAAACGTATCGATTTTAGAGAGCTTGTAAAGGACTTAGCTTCAGTCTTCCACACCCGTATCGAGCTTAGACAGATAGGTGTAAGAGATGAGACCAAATTAATCGGTGGTTATGGTATCTGCGGAAGACCATTTTGCTGTACTACATTTTTAACAGACTTTTCACCTGTATCTATAAAGATGGCTAAGGATCAGGG
>JAILGL010000158.1 GCA_024696825.1 Lachnospiraceae bacterium | reverse complement strand
CATTATATGGACAATCGCCGTATTTTACCTCAAAGCTGTCAGCAAGTATTGGATATCCTGCAGCTTCATCAGTACTATAATACAGAGCTACCCACTGCTTACCTGTATCGCCATTAATATCACCATAGTCCTTAAGACCTTCTGCTTCTTCTCCTTCTCTCTTATAGCCTGTCATATTCTCATCATTTCTGTTACATAGAGCTACCTCATAATAATTAAAGTAAACATCCTTATTTTCATTATAGTTTAGATCAACCATGAATCTTGGAATTTCTTTACTATAATCCCCCTTATAATACTCTTTTCTTTCATCTATTATTTTAAAAATCTCTTTTAAAGATAAATAAATACCAATTGCTGCTATAGCTACACCTATAACAATTACTGCCATATTAGAAACAATTACCATCTTCCTTAATTGGTTTTTGAATTGAGTTTGCGTAATTACTCCATTAGAATATTTAGCATTTAAATTTTTAAAAAAATTTTTTCCCAAAATAATATTCTTGAAGAATGTAGCAATTTTATTATTAACTTTCGCGAAAAAACCTGTCCATCTAATTTTATTATTTGTTCCTCTGTTTAAATTCATTAATAATCTGCCAACATTAGCTACAGAAAATGTAAGGTAGGATAAGCCTAACAATGTTAAAACAGCTCCTAAACCAATTAATACATAAGATGTTGCGCCTGTTTTATATGGGTCATCAAATATTGTTTTATTAACCTTCTGTCCAGCCTGAGTAATGGCAACACTTCCCTTAAACATATCTCTTTTCACGCCTTCATATATAGATATTTCTTCTACTCCATCAATTCCGGTATCTATGCTTTTTTTTGTTTTATTATCCATTTCATTCCAAACACTTTCATCATCCAGCATAGCATATCTTATAGCTGTAAAAAGATTTACAGTACCGCCAAGACTCTCAATCTGTGTATCTGTCATAGCATCTAAAACTGCAGCACACTCATATTTTAAATCTTCACCTGTAAGGGATGTTTTTAAAGAACCATCTACATATTCCAGTTCAGTTTCCTCATTAGTAGGATTCAGATAAAAGAATTCAAGAAGAGTTCCTCCTGCATAATCTATTCCATCCAAAAACGTCATAATAGATGCTGTTTCTGAATAGTAAGCCTCATCATTAACTGCCTGATTCTGTTCAACATAATTCTCTAAGTTTTCTTCATAATTTTTATCATTCACATCAGATAAATCAACATCTTCAATATCATCTATTTTTTCTTCATCTACTCCAAAATATTCATTTACTACAGCTTCAGTTTCAGCTTCATCCTCTTCATCAACATCTCCAAATTCCTTATCAATAGCCTGCGTGGTTTTTGTAAAATCCTTAAACCTGTCATGAAGTTCTTTCCACTGGCTAACAAGTACATCTAACTGTTCTCCATATTTTTCATCAATATAATTCTTTGCAAGTTTATTAGTCTTCTTCATCATCTTAATTCTGCTAAAGTATGACTTACTACTATTAAAAGAAGACAATTTCTCAATCCATGTATACTTACCATCTCCACCTGCAAGAGTCATAATATTTTTAATAATCTGCATGGTTTCAAAATTAGACTGAATAAGAGTTTTATATAAATCTTCCTTCCCCTCTTCTGAACCTATTTTCTTTAAAATATAATCACCCATACCTTTTTTGCTGTCATCTTCTATATATTTATTAAGTAAATCGTGAGATTTTAATGCTCCTGCAAATACATTTTTACCTTTAGCCTTACTTTTCACTGCTACACGGTAATTGGCAGCATACTCCTCGGCGATGTTCATAAACTCATCAATCTGGTCCATTAAAACTTGATTTTTGTTCTTCATAATGGTTTCCATGTCAGTAATATCATAACCACCACTCATATTCATAACAGCCAAGTCTCTAATGGCTTTTTTCTGATCAGTTGTAGTTTTATATCCCATTAAAACCACATTAACCTTCTTCGAAGCACCAAAGCCTCCAGCATCAGTTCCTGCGTTGATATCACCGTCAACCACCTTATAATTATTTTTTTTGAGCCAGTCTTTAGCCTCATTTTCATTTTTTCCATAGCTTAATACTACCTCAGAAACATATACCTTTTCCTCGGCGCTTACTACCTTACTTAACTTTTCACCAATAGGAGAAACAGTAACCATGGCAACAGTCAAAACTATCGAGATTATTCTCTTTATCATCTTTTTAGAATTTTTTTTCATAGGATACCTCCTCATTTATATTATTCTTCTTTCTTTTTTTGGGAAGTAAGTCTTGCCCCAAAGAAGCCTAATACAATTCCAAATATACCACTTACTACAATAATACCAACATTTCCTCTGCCACTAAAAGCACTTGCTGCCTGGGCAGAGTTATTATTATCACTCTTACTGGTGATTTTTGTGTTATCAGCCTCTTTATCAACCTTATAACGAAGATATGTTCCACCCTTCTTATCATTATAACAATAAACCATTGATGTAAGGTTGAAGCCAGTTGCCGGTTCATTAAAGCTATGTAACTGCTTATAATTATCATCATAAGGAGTATCACCGTACTTTACTTCAAGACTGTCAGCAAGTATTGGATCTCCAGCAGTTTCAGCGGTACTGTAGTAAAGAGCTACCCACTGTCTGCCATTATCACCGTTAACGTCGCCATAATCCTTAAGACCCTCTTCTTCTCTCTTAAATCCGGTCATATCTTCATCATTTCTATTACACATAGCTACTTTGTAATAGTTAAAATATACACTGTTATCTTCATCACGATTTAAATCCACCATATATTTTGGAATAGCAATACTATAATTACCCTTATAATATACTTTTCTATCATCTACCAATCCAATTATGGCTTTCACACTAAAATAAATACCTATGGCAGCTATTGCCACACCTATTACAACTGTTGCCATATGCTTTACCACAAGAAAATTTTTAAGTGCCTTGTTATACTGTTCAACACTAATAACTCCGCTATTCATTTTTTCAACAACACTTTCTATATAGTTCTGTGGATTTCCATATATTAAGCTTACAAACTTATCTGAAAATTTTCTTTCTGCATCAAGAAGCCAGTTTTTCCACATCGTATTAGTAGTTTTATTAAAAAGTTGAAAATCATTAATATAGCTTGCCACTCCTGCTCCGAGAATTGTTAAACCTATGGCTGTTGTAATTGCCCCAACTGACAAAAAAGTAATATTTTTAGCTTTATTACCACTATTACCTTCTATTACATCTTCAAATACAGTCTTATTAACTGTCTGTCCTGCCTGAGTTAAGGCAACTGTATCTTCAAACATATCTCTGTCAACCCCACTATAAACAGAGGTTTTATTTATTTCCTTCAAACTGGTCTTATAAACCTTTTTATCTGCATTTTCCAAACTGTTCCATACATTCTTTTCATCTGTTATAGCATACTTAATTGCAGTAAATAAATTAATAGCTTCACCCAAAGTATCTGCCTGAGCTTCTGTCATAGCTTCGAAAACAGCAGCACATTCATACTTCAAATCCTCACCCTTAAGAGTTGTAGTTAAAGAACTCTTTATACTTGAATCATCTTCAGTATCATCTGTAGGATTTAAAAGGAAAAAGTCAAGAAGTGTACCGTCACCATACTTTACAGAACTAAGGTAAGATACAACTGATGCAGTTTCGCTAAACTGTTCTGCATCATTAAATGCCTTTGTCTGTTCAGCATTCTCTTCAAAGCTTTCTACAACCTCATCACTTCCTAAATTCTGAATTTTTTCTTCATTTAATTCATCAATCGTGTCTGTATCAACTCCAAAGTAATCATTTATAACATCTATATTTTCACTGTCATTATTTTCCTCAGCCTTTTCATTAATATCTTCAACAGTAGAAATATAATCTTTAATTCTTTCACGTAATTCTTTCCACTGACTGACTAAATTATCAAGGTCTTCACCATATTTACTCTCAATATACTTTTTAGCAACCTTATTAGTCTTCTTGGCCTGCTTTATTCTTGCAAAATATGTTTTATTCTTATTATAGTCAGATAGTTTTTTAATCCATGTACTTTTACCATCACCACTGGCCATCATAAGAATATTTTTCATGCACATAACAACCTCTCTGTTAGATTGAAGTATTACATTAAAAAGCTTTTCCTGACCTTTTTCTGTCTTAACAGCAGATAACAGATAATCTCCCATTTTTTTACCGCTATCATCTTCAATATATTTATTCAAAATGTCATGTGCCATTAATGCACCGGCAAACTGATTCTTTCCTACTGCCTTACTCTTAACAGCTGCTTTATAGCATGTATTATATTCTTTTGAAAGATCTAAAAATTCATCATATTCATCCTTCAATTCATCAGTTTTTTCAGTAAGAATACTTTCCATATCTGTAATTTCATAGCCACCACTCATATTCATAACAGCCATGTCTCTTATAGCTTTATCCTTATCAGTGGTTGTCTTATAGCCCATAAGAACCGCATTTACTTCTTTTGAATAGACTGCATCCTTACTGTCAGTTCCCGCATTAATATCGCCGTCAACCACCTTATAATCATTCTTTTCAAGCCAGTCACGTGCGTCTTCTTCTGTTTTTCCATAGCTTAATACTACCTCGGAAACATATACCTTATCCTCTGCACTTACTACCTTACCTAACTTTTCACCCATAGGAGAAACAGTAACCATGGCAGCTACCAAAACCATAGAGGTTATCCTCTTTATCATCTTTTTTGTAATTGTTTTCATAGCACACCTCCTTAGTTTTTTTCACAAAGGCTTATTTTAGTTTATTCTTCTTCCTTACGTCTTCTGGTTAAAGAAGCACCCACAAAGCCTAATATCACTCCTACTATACCACTTGTTACTATTAAACCGGTATTTTTTCCTCCATTACCAAACAAACTGGCTGTTGAAGCTGGCGTATTCTTAGAATCACTTTCCTCATCAACCTTATATCTAAGATAGGTTCCGTTCTTTTTATCATTATAGCAATACACAGCTGAGGTAAGGTTAAAGCCTGCCTCCGGCTCATTAAAACTATGTAACTCCCTATATTCCTCATCAAATGAATTTTTACCATATCTTACTTCAAAACTGTCAGCAAGAATTGGATCACCTGCAACCTCATCAGTACTATAGTAAAGAGCTACCCACTGTCTTCCATTATCTCCGTTAATGTCACCAAAATCCTTAAGGCCCTCTTCATCTCTCTTAAATCCGGTCATATCCTTATCATTTCTATTACATAAAGCAGCCTCATAGCATGTTAAATAAGAATTATCGTCATCATCCTGATTTAAATCCACCATGTATTTTGGAATAGCAACACTATAATTACCTTTGTAGTATTTCTTTCTTTCATCAATCAGATTATTAATGGAAGTTATAGAAAAATATAATCCGATTGCCGTTAGTGCTATACCTACAAAAACAGTTATAGAATGCGCTATTGCCATCTGTTTATACCAAACTCTATTAAACTGCTCCTCTGTTATCTTACGATCTACAAAACTTCTATATGCTCTACGCATATATCTCTCTGAATCACCAGATACCAGCTGGTACCAACCACGTGAAACTTTAGTTTCCAGCTTAAGAATAAAGTTGGAGTCTTTTAAATGAAGGGTAAATCCAAGATTAATCGCCTGTCTAATCCAATTAGTTGCACCAGCAACAAGAATCGTGGTTCCAATTAAAGTAGTTGCAGCACCTAGTATTAATAATCCTATATTATTTCCACTACTTTCACCATTACCATTTTGAATAACGTCATCATAAATGGATTTATCAGATTTCTGTCCTGCCTGAGTTAATGCAACCCCCTCTTTAAACATCTCCCTGTTAACTCCATTATATACAGAACACTTTTCAACTTCTTTTAATTCTGTATTATAGTTTTTCTTATCAGCAGTTTTCAAATTATCCCATACATTCTTTTCACCTGTAATAGCATACTTAATAGCAGTAAAAAGATTAAGAGATTCTCCCAAAGCATCAAACTGAACATCTGTCATAGCTTCAAGAACAGCTGCAAATTCATACTTTAATTCTTCTCCCTTAAGAGTTGTCTTTAAAGATCCTCCCTCATAAAAATCTTTTTCAGCTTCTTCTGAAGGATTTAAAAGGAAAAACTCAAGAAGTGTACCATCTCCATACTTTAAGGTATCGAGATAATTTACCACTGCTGCAGTCTCAACAAACTGTGATTCTTCATTTACAGCCTTCTGTTGCTCAACTGTATCCTCAAAGCTTTCTATTAATTCTTCACTATCCATTTTTTCAGGATTATTATCACTTAACTCATCTATCTTTTCTCTGTCAACATCAAAATAATCATCCAATAATTCCTCGTTATCTACGGTTTTATTGTCACTTATTTTTTCATACTTTTTATTAATAGCCTCGCTGGAATCTATATAATCTACAATTCTTTCTCTTAATTCATCCCACTGACTGACTAATATATCCATTTTACTGCCATATTTACTATCAATGTATTTCTTGGCAAGCTTAGATGACTTTTTGACCTCCTTTATTCTCTTAAAATAAGATTTTTTACTGTTATATAGAGAAAGCTTTTCAAGCCAGTTCTCTTTACCATCACCGCTTGCCATTAAAAGTGCATTCTTCATGCACATTACTATTTCTTTATTAGCCTGAATTAATACTTTAAATAATTTTTCTTTGCCTTCATCTGATTTAACGGAAGTTAACAGATAATCTCCCATTCCTTTTCCGCTATCATCTTCAATGTATTTATTTAAAATATCATGTGCCACTAAAGCACCTGCACATTCGCTTTTTCCCCTTGCTTTAGCTTTTACAGCGTTACGGTAACATTTTACATATTCATTTGAAATTTCTACAAACTCATCAAATTCATCCTGCAGTTCCTTATTTTTACTGGTAAGAATAGTTTCCATATCTGTTATGTCATAGTTACCACTCATATTCATAACAGCCAAATCTCTTATGGCCTTATCCTGATCAGTGGTTGTCTTATATCCCATAAGAACCACATTTACCTCTTTTGCATATACCGCATCCTTACTGTCAGTTCCCGCATTAATATCGCCGTCAACCACCTTATAATCATTCTTTTCAAGCCATGAGCGTGCATCTTCTTCTGTCTTACCATAGCTTAAAACCACTTCCTTAACATACTCAGTAGTGGCCGCCTTTACTGCCTTCTGAGACTTAGTCCCGAGAGGAGAACTTACAACCATTGCTGTAGTTAAGAGAACAGCCAGACCTCTCTTAAAATATTTAGAATACATATTGCTCTTCATACAAGCCTCCTAACTTAATCACCAATAAATACTCTACTATTCTTCCTTCTTACGTCTTCCCATTAAAACAGATACAACATAGCCAAATAGTATTCCTACTATACCACTTAAGGCTGCTATACCGACCTTTCCTCTACCATCAAAGGCACTTGCTGCCTGTGTAGAATTATTACTATTATCTTTATTATTATCTTTATTTTCATCTACCTTATACCAAAGATAGGTTCCATTATTTTTATCATTGTAGCAATATACCGATGATGTAAGATTAAAACCTGTTCCTGGTTCATTAAAACTATGTAACTGCTTATATTCCTCATCATAAGAATTCTTACCGTATTTAACTACAAAACTGTCAGCAAGGATTGGCTCTCCTGCAGTTTCATCAGTACTATAATATAGGGCTACCCACTGCTTACCTGTGTCGCCGTTAATATCACCATAATCCTTAAGACCTTTTGCTTCTTCTCCTTCTCTCTTATAGCCTGTCATATTCTCATCATTTCTATTGCATAGGGCTACCTCATAATAATTAAAATAAGCATCCTTATCTTCATCATAGTTTAAATCAACCATGTATTTAGGAATTTCTTTACTATAATCACCCTTATAATACTCATTTTTATCATTTATTATTTTAAATATCTCATGAAGAGATAAATAAATACCAATAGCTGATACAGCTACACCTATAATTATAAATATCGAATGAGTAACTACTGCTACTTTCCTTAATTGACTATTCCATTCTTCAAGAGATATTAAGTTAAATTGAAACCTATCCTGCAAATCCATAATATAATTTTTTCCATAGAATAAGGTTGTAAGTCTATTAGCTATACTATCATTAAACCTAACCAAGAAACCTTTCCATGCCAATCCCGCATAACCAACTCGATTTACACTTACACATATTTTCACCAAATAAGCTACTGAAAATGTAAGGTAAGACAAACCTAATAATGTTAAAACAGATCCCAAACCTAATAATGCATAAGAAGCTATACTTGTTTTATATGGTTCATCAAATATGGATTTATTGACCGTCTGTCCTGCCTGAGTAAGTGCGACACTTTCCTCAAACATCTCTCTTTTTACACCTTCATATATGGATGTTTCCTCCATATTATCGATTCCATTATCGATCTTATTTCTTACTTTATTTTTTAGTTTATTCCAAACACTTCCATCATCTACCATAGCATATCTTATAGCTGTAAAAAGATTTACAGTTCCACCAAGACTCTCAACCTGTGCATCTGTCATAGCATCTAAAACAGCAGCACACTCATATTTTAAATCTTCATCGGTAAGAGATGATTTTAAAGAGCCATTATGATAGTTAAGCTCCGTATCCTCGTTGGTTGGATTCTGGTAAAAGAATTCCAGAAGAGTTCCTCCTGCATAATCTGTACTTTCCAAAAATGACATAATAGATGCTGTTTCTGAATAGTAGTTTTCATCATTAACTGCCTTAGTCTGCTCAACATAAGTCTCTAAGTTTTCTTCATAATCCTTATCCTTCAAATCAGTTAAATCAACATCTTTAATGTCATCTATTTTTTCTTCATCCACTCCAAAATACTCATCTACAGCTTTTTCAGCTTCAGCTTTATTATCTGCATCTTTGGTTGCCTCATTAATATCCTTGGTGGTTTCTACATAGTCTTCAAATCTGTCATGAAGAGTTTTCCACTCACTAACAAGCACATCTAAGTACTTTCCATATTTTTCATCTAAATAAGCCTTAGCGCGTTTATCAGTCTTCTTCATCATCTTAATTCTTTTATAGTATGACATTTTCTTATTACGATTGGCCATCTTCTCAATCCAGGTATCTTTACCGTCTCCACCTGCAAGAGCCAAAATATTTTTAATAACCTGCACTGTTTCAGAATTAGACTGAATAAGGGTTTTAAACAATCTTTCCTTACCCTTATTTGAGCCTATGTTTTTTAAGATATAATCGCCCATACCCTTTTTACTGTCATCTTCTATATATTTATTAAGTAAATCATAAGCTTTTAAAGCTCCGGCATAGTTATTTTTACCTCTGGCCTTACTTTTTACGGCTACACGGTAATTAGAAGAATACTCCTTAGAAAGCTCCATAAACTCATCAATCTGATCCATTAAAGCTTTATTTTTGCTTTTCATAATAGTCTCTATATCAGTAACTTCATAGCCACCACTCATGTTCATAACAGCCAGGTCTCTAATGGCTTTTTTCTCATCAGTTGTAGTTTTATATCCCATTAAAACCACATTAACATCCTTAGAAATAAGAAAATCACCATCATCTGTGCCTTCGTTAATGTTACCATCAACTACCTTATAATTATTCTTCTTAAGCCAGGAGGTTGCTTCCTCTTTTGTCTTTCCATAACTTAGAACTACCTCGGAAACATATACCTTTTCCTCTGCACTTACAACCTTACTTAAGTTTCCTCCAATTGGAGAAACTACAACCATAGCTGTAACTAAAGCCGTTGATATTATTCTTTTAAATAAATATTTAGTGCTCTTCCTCATAATAAATTTGCCTCCAAAATTATGTTTCAAAACCTAATTAAATAAATGAACTGATAAAAAACTTATTTAATATTACTCTTCTTTCTTTTTTCTGGTTGTAAGCCTTGCTCCTGCAAAGCCTAATAAAATACCTGCAATAGTGCTTACAATCAGTATTGTTTTACCGGTATTATTAAATATACTACCAACTGAAGTAGCATTTTTATTATTCTGTAAATTATCTACACTACCATCGTCAGTCTTATATCTAACATATGTACCTTCATTATCATCCGCATAACAATATACCATAGAAGTAAAATTAAAACTAGTAGCAGGTTCATTAAATGAACTTATAGCTTTATATTTTTCATCAAATACATAATTACCTCTAACAACTTCAAGACTTCCTGCAAGTATAGGCTTTCCTGCTGACTTGTCCTTAGTGGTATAAAGCGCTACCCACTGCTTACCTGTATCTCCATTAATATCTCCAAAGTCCTTTAATCCGGCATTATCCTTCTTTTCTCCATCCATAGAAGGAGCGTTTCTGTTACACCTGGCAGCTTCATAGTAATTAAAATAAACCTCATCATTCTCATTATAGTTTAAATCCACCATAAATCTTGGAATATCCACACTGTAATCACCTGAATAATACTTTTTACTATCATTTACGATGTTAAATATTTCTTTTATTGAAAAAGCTAAACTGATTACTACAATAGCTACACCTATAGCAATAGTAATACCGTATGTAATTCTATGATATTTAACTAAAAAACTCTTGTATTGCTCAGAAGTTATTGATTTTTTTAAAAATAAATCTGTTTGTTCGTTTACCACAGTACTAACGGTCTTTCCATACAATAATTTAGAAATACGATCCGTAGTTTGACTTCTAACAAAAAGACAAAAATCAAATAATTTTTTATTCATCGGAGGAAGAATATTTGTAGCAATACTATTCAAATACCTGCGTAAAAATATTGAATTTGCAACTACTACAGTGGTTGCTAACAATGTAGTTACTGTGCAAGCACCTATTACTATAAGGGATTTTGTCATACTTGGTTTAGTTGAATTAAATGGTAATTTGTCAGAAGTCTGACCAGCCTGTGTAAGGGCAACTCCCCCCTCAAACATTTCTCTGTTAACACCATCATATACCGATATTTTATCCATATCCTTACTAACATCATCGATGGCATTAACATCTTTCTTAGAAGTCTTACTCCATAACTCATCATCACCGGAAATAGCATATTTTATTGCTGTAAACAGATTGATGTTCTCGCCATAATTCTCAGCCTGAACACTAGTCATAGCTTCAAATATAGCTCCAAACTCATATAAGAGATTAGGATCATCCTCCGGATCCTGCATAAAATATTCAAGTAATGTTTTATCTGCATACTTATTAGCACCAAGATAGACAATAATAGATGCTGTTTCCATATACTTGCTCTCTTCATTAACAGCATTTACCTGATCTAAGCCCTTATCTAAGCTTTCTAAGAGCTTTTCGCCATCCTTTGGTGCTTCTTCATCCATTTCATTAATTACTTTATCATTTATTTTAAAGAATTTATCTATATCGTCATTGGTAATTTCTGATACCTTTTTACCACTTTCTTTAACCATTTTATCAGTGAGTTCTTCGTAATCCTCTACTCTGTCTCTGAACTCTTTTAAGTCAGCAGTGACATACTTAAGCTCATCACCATATTTATTACTAATATATTCCCTGGCAAGCTTTGCAGTCTTTTTCTGCCTCTTAAGCCTTGAAAAATAAGTCTCGTTCTTATTTAACTCCATAATGTTATTAAGCCAGGTTTCACTACTGTCACCAGCTCCCATAAGCATTATATTTTCAAGAATAGCCTGTGTATCCTGACTTGACTGAATAAGTACATTAAGAAGTTTTTCTCTATTGTTTTTATCGGAAAAATCCATTAATAAGAAATCTCCCATTCCTTTTTTGGAATCATCCTCAATAAACTTATTAAGCATATCATGAGCCTTTAAGGTATTAACACATCTCATTTTTCCTTTGGCCTTACTTTTAATTCCAATTTTATAATTCTTTTTATATTCCTGGGAAAGCGCTATGAAATCATCAATTCTATCCTGATAATTATTCTTATACTGCTTTATTATAGAATTCATATCAGTGACCTCATAGCCACCACTCATTCCCATAACAGCCATATTTCTAATGGCTTTATTCTCATCTGTAGTTGTCTTATAGCCCATAAGTACAACATTAGTGGTATGATAGGCTCCACCATCAGTACCATCATTAATATCGCCTTCAACTGCTTTATATCCATTATCTGAAAGCCATTTCTTTGCAGATTTTTCACTTTTTCCATAGCTAAGCACAACCTCAGAAACATATTCCTTTTTATCAGCTGCCAAAGCTTTACTAAATCTGTCACATCCTGGAGAGGCCAAAATTATAGCTGATAATAAAAAAGTTGCTACTATTCTTTTTACTATTTTCTTAGAGTTAAACACTTTTTTCATAGACAGATTGCCTCCTAATTCTTATATTATAGTCTATTATACTAAAAAAGTGTTCCCAAAGTGTACTAAAATAATATTTTTTTATTCTTCCTTCTTTTTTCTTCTTGTAATGCTTGCTCCAAAGAAGCCTAATAATACTCCAATAATACCACTTACAACCATTATAGCATTATTCTTTTTATCACCAAAAATACTACCGGTTGCACTCTTTAAATCATTGGTTTTATCGATTTCAGTATCTACCTTATACTGAAGGTAGGTTCCATTTTTCTTATCATTATAGCAATATACTGAAGATGTAAGATTAAAGGCTGTATTAGGTTCATTAAAGGTATGAATGGTTTTTACACCCTCTTTATAGGCTGTAACTCCATAGGTAACCTTAAGACTGTCTGCTAAAATAGGCTTACCTGCTGTAATATCCTTACTGGTGTAAAGAGCTACCCACTGCTTACCTGTATCACCATTTATATCACCAAAGTCTTTAAGACCTTCGTCATCCTTTTTCTCTCCATCCATGCTGCCATCATTTCTGTTACACTTGACTGCCTCATAATAATTAAATATTTTACCATCTTCGTCATTATTTAAATCCACCATGAATCTTGGAATCTCTAATTCATAATTACCTTTATAATATGCCTTTTTCTCACTTACAATTTTACATATTTCCTTAACTGAAAAATAAGTAGTTATTGCTACTATTGCTAAACCTATTATAAGCGTTAATCCCTGAGTTACTGTTAAATATCTTTGCTGAGCCGGCAATAACTTAGCTTTGCTCGCAACACGATCTCCTGTTATCAACGCATCTTTTTCAAGAGCATCTTGTAACATTGTGGTATATTCCACAATGTTTTTTCCATAAATAAGCTTACCCATTCTTTCGGATATAAGGGAAGTAATTTTATAAAAAATCTTCATTACTCTGTTTTGTCCAATTATTATACCGTTTGTTATTCTAAGTATTCCTTTTATGTAAGTTGCTACTGTAGCTACACTTAAAAGAATACCCAGTAGATTAATTGCAGATAAAACCGCTATAACTACACTGGACTTAGTTATATTCACATCACCCTCTACTACAGGATTATCGGTAGATGTCTGGGCTGACTGAGTTATTGCCACTCCACCTTTTAGCATATCCCTTCTCATACCACTATAAACAGACATTTCTTCGACATTTTCAAGCTTGGTTTGAAAATCCTTCATTGTCTTTTTTTCAGCCTTGCCCCATAATTCATCATCATTTGACATGGCATATTTAATAGCATTTATTAAGTTTGTACTTTCGCCATAACTCTTATACTGACTCTCAGTCATAGCTTCAAACACTCCACCAAATTCATATATTAATTCATCATCACTTAAGGTGGTTTTAAGATTATTATTCTTTACATAATGCTCATTATCTGTTCCCTGCATAAAATAATCTAAAAGAGTTCCATTAGCATATTTTATACTTGATAAATATGCCAGTGTCTGGGCTGTATCAGTATACTCAGCCTCCTCATTAACTACCTGAGTCTGCTCCAAACAATTATCCATCTGCTCTAATGCTTCCTCAGTAGTTTTATCTTTCTCGGAAGACTTATCAAATTCATCTATTTTATCCTGATCAACACCAAAATACTCATCTAAATTGTCAGCATCAAGATTATCAATGTCATCACCACAGGTCTTTTCTATATCATCAGTGGTGCCAGCAAAATCATCTACTTTTTCTCTAAACTCTTTTAAGTCATCAGCTAATATATCTAGCTTATCCTCATATTTCTGTTTTATATATTTTTTTGCTATACTATTAGTTTTCTTTTCTTGCTTTATTCTTGCAAAATATGTACTGTCACTATTGTTCTTTGACAGTTTTTCAAGCCAGGTAAGATTAACATCTCCTCCGGCAAGAATCATAAGATTTTTCATCAATGTAATTAACTGCTGATCTGTTTGAACCAATATATTTAACAGTTTTTCCCTTGATTCTTCCTGAGTAAAATCCTTTAAAAGAAAATCTCCCATTCCTTTATTTGAATCATCCTCTATAAATTTATTCAACATGTCATGAGCCTTAAAAGGACTCTGATTATACACTTTACCCTTGGCTTTTAATTTGATTGCTGCTTTATAATTACTTTTATATTCAGTAGCAGCCCTCATATAATCCTCTAATGAATCCTTATAATAATTTTTTTGTATATTAAGGACTGATTCCATATCTGTAAATTCATAGCCACCACTCATATTCATAACAGCCAGGTCTCTTATGGCCTTATCTTCATCTGTTGTAGTCTTATAGCCCATAAGTACAACATTAGTAGTATGATATGAACCGCCATCAGTACCGGCATTAATATCTCCATCAAGAGCTTTATATCCATTATCAGTAAGCCACTTCTTAGCAGAATCTTCAGATTTACCATAACTAAGTACAATCTCTGAGACATATTCTTTTTTCGCAGCACTCGCCACCTTACTTAGATTATGACCTATAGGGGATGTCACCACTATAGCTGATAAAGTAAGTGTTGCTACTATTCTTTTTATCACTTTCTTAGAATTTTTTATTATACTCATGTCTTCTTGCCTCCTTTTACTTACTGACCATTATACTATAACCCACTGCTACTGTATACCTATTAATCTTCATCATCAGAATTAATTGTCTCCTTCTTTCTTTCAAGTACGAAGCAAAGTAAGAATCCAATTAATCCACCGCCTAAGATGAAGGTTGCTGCAGCAACTGTTTTATTTACATTTAAAAAAGCTGCTCCTGCATCCTTATTCTGATTATTTTTAGCATCCTTTAATGCTGTATTTAAAAGATCTGTTCCGCTAGAACCCTTATCTGCTTTTGTATCTACCTTATATCTAAGATAAGTTCCATCCTTCTTATCATTGAAGCAATAAGTCATTGATGTAAGATTAGCTCCTACATTTGGCTCATTAAAGGTATGAAGCTGCTTATGTTCTTCATCTGCCTGAACATTTCCGTATTTTACTTCTAAGCTACCTGCTATTATAGGGCTTCCGGCATTAACATCTGTTGATTCGTAAAGTGCAACCCACTGCTTTCCTGTATCACCGTTAATGTCTCCAAAATCCTTAAGACCTGCATCGGTTTTCTTTACTCCATTCATATCTTTATCATTTCTATTACAGGTGACAGCCTCATAATAAACATAGGACTCTTCACCATCAGTATCCAAACTGGAATCTACCATAAATCTAGGAATTGCCTCAGAATAATCACCTGTATATGCAGACTTTCTGTCATTTATAATATTCCATATTTCCTTTACTGAAAAGTAAACTGTTACAGCGATTATAGCTATTCCAAGAATTACTGTAAAACTATTTGTAATTATATAATATGCTTTTAATCTTCTTATTATTCCGGGTCTCTCTAATGGTTCAGCAAAATTAAAATCTTCGATCCACTGAGCTATATATTTCTCTGTACCTCTAAAATAGAATAGTCTTGAGCCTAATTCCTGCATTTTCTCACTTAATTTTGGACAGAAACCTGTAAGCCAATATGCATCATCTACTTCATAGTATTTTGTAATATGTTTTAGGAATTTGAAATTGGTATAATCTAAGAAGAATGATGCTCTCTTAATACCTATTGAAATAAATAAAGTACCTATCATTGATGCCACTGCTGTACCTGCTATAATTCCACCTACTATCCAGAAAGATTTATCACTGTCATTAAATACTGACTCTGTATTTCTCTGAGCTGAGTATGTAATAGCAACTCCTTCTTTATACATATCTCTCTTAACTCCTGTATATATAGAAGTCTTAGCCATTTCATCTATTGTTTTATCAAGAGATTTTACTTGTTTCTCGTCTTCTCCCTTCCATGTCTGCTCATCATCACCTGCTATTGCATTTCTTATAGCATCATATATGCTTAAATCATTTAATATAGATTCTCTCTGGGTTTCTGTCATAGCTTCAAACATTGAACCAAGCTCATATTTGTTATTATCCTCCTTAAAATAATCTGCTTTATGAAAGAAAAGCTCTAATACTGAACTCTTCTCAGAACCGTATTGTAATGTTGCAAGATATGTTATTACTGACATAGTCTCCAAAAACTGCTGAGCCTTTGCAACAGCTTCACTTTGCTCAAGGTTTTCATTAACAGCATCCATCTGCTCAATTACTTCATTATATTCGCTTTTACTTAAAAGCTTATTATCAGTATTTACTGCTTCCCCTGTAGCTTCCTCTGACTCCTCATCAGTATCCTCATCTATAGCAGATGAACTAGGAACATCTGAATCATCAATTATCTCTTCTGAGTCATCCATTGCATCCTCATCGATACCAAAGTAATCAAATACATCCTTTTGTGTGATTTCTTTACCACCGGTTTTTTCTGAGATTTCACCCATGATAGTGTCACACTCTTCAAGCTTCTCATAGAAGTCATCCCACTTCTCTAAAGCTGCATCAATATATTCTCCATATAATTTTTCTATATAATTCTTTGTAAGATTGTTAGTTTTCTTAATACTCTTAATACGTGTAAAATAAGTAGCCTTACTATTAAGTCTTGACTGCTTTACTAACCAGCTGTCACCAACTTCTCCACCTGAAAGTGAAAGAAGATTTTCTATTGCTACAAGCAGTTCCTGATTAGCCTGGATAAGTATATTTCTAAGGGTAGCACGATTCTTCTTACCCTTTTCTGTATCCTCACTGTAATCCTTTAAGAATATATCTCCCATTCCTTCATCTGAGTCATCCTCAGTATAATTATTTAAAAGATTATGAACTCTGATTGCCACACAACTCTCTTCACCGTCAGACTTCTTTGCATCTTCATAATTAGCCTTATATTCTTCAGCAAGGGCGATAACTCTTTCCATATTATCATCTACCTGTTTCTGCTGTGATTCAAGAATAGTCTCCATATCTGTCATTTTATAACCACCGGTCATATTCATAAGAGCCATATCTCTAACTGCTTCATATTTGTCTGTAGTGGTCTTATATCCTATAACTACCGCATTGGTGTCACCGCCACCAGCTACGTCTGTACCTACATTGATATCACCTTTAACCACCTTATAACCATGGTTTATGAGCCACTGTGCAGCTGCTTCCTCTGTCTTTCCATAGCTAAGCTTAATCTCCTTAATATACTGAGTTGGTTCTTCAGCTGCATTTACTATCTTAGTTCCTGTAGGAGAGGTAATAAGAACTGAAAATGCAAGAATCATTGTAAATATTTTCTTACCCATTTTCTTATTTAATTTTCCAAACATACTCTTTCCACTTCTTACATTTTCCCTATTAATCATCTTCTCTGAATCCTTAGTTCTTCTAAAAAATCTCATAACCAACATCTCCTTTCAGAACTTTTCACACATAAAATACATAACACTTTTTCCTCTTCTTAACCACTATTATACCCTCATTATAAGACCCCCTTGTACTCAAAGTGTACCAATTGGGGAATTTTTTTTAAAATTTTTTTATTTTTTTTTTTTTACGATAGTAATTCCAGCTTCTTATAAGCTTGTCAAAAAGCCCTTTTATCTTGACAATACTATGCATTTTTATTAGAATTAAGGGCGTGGCTGTTTTAGCTACATTTAATATATAAGATATGATATTAGAAATTGGAGGAAAAAAAATGACTATTTATGACGAGCTTGTCGCAAGAGGACTTATTGCACAGGTTACAGACGAAGAAGAAATAAAGGAGCTTATCAATAACGGTAAGGCTACATTTTATATCGGCTTTGATCCTACTGCAGACAGCTTACACGTAGGTCACTTCATGGCTCTCTGCCTTATGAAGCGTCTCCAGATGGCTGGCAACAAGCCTATCGCACTTCTCGGTGGCGGTACAGGTATGATCGGTGATCCTTCAGGAAGAACCGACATGAGACCTATGATGACAAAAGAAATTATTAATCACAACATTGAATGCTTTAAAAAGCAGATGAGCAGATTTATCGATTTTTCCGATGATAAGGCTATCATGGTTAATAATGCCGATTGGTTATTAGATCTTAACTACATCGATATGCTTAGAGAGGTTGGTTCTTATTTCTCAGTTAATCACATGCTTGCAGCTGAGTGCTATAAGCAGAGAATGGAAAAGGGACTTAGCTTCTTCGAGTTTAACTATATGATTATGCAGGCCTATGATTTCTATAAATTATATACAGATTACGGTTGTAACATGGAATTTGGTGGAGATGATCAGTGGAGCAATATGCTTGCAGGTACTGATTTAATCAGAAAGAAGCTTCAGAAAAATGCTTATGCCATGACTATCAAGCTTCTCCTTAATTCCGAAGGTAAGAAAATGGGTAAGACTCAGTCAGGTGCTGTTTGGCTTGATCCTGAGAAGACATCACCATTTGACTTCTATCAGTATTGGAGAAATGTAGCTGATGAGGATGTTATTAAGTGCTTAAAGATGCTCACCTTCCTTCCTCTCGAGGAAATCGAGGCTATGGATGCATGGGAAGGCAGCGAATTAAATAAGGCTAAGGATATCTTAGCTTATGAGCTTACTAATCTCGTTCATGGTGAAGAGGAAGCTGTTAAGGCAAGAGAAGCTTCTAAGGAACTCTTCTCTTCAGGAAATGCAGCTAACATGCCTGTTTATGAGCTTAAGGACGAAGACTTAACAGATGGCAGCATCGGTCTTCTCTCACTTATGGTTAAGTCAGGTCTTGCTTCTTCTAACAGCGATGCCAGAACAAACGTTATGCAGGGCGGTGTAAGCCTTAACGGTGAAAAGGTTACAGACTTTAGAATGTCTATTACAAGAGATGACATTCCAGAGGACGGCCTTGTTATAAAGCGTGGTAAGAAGAAGTTTGTTAAGGTTGTTTAATTAAGGCTGCTTAATTAAGTTAGATTAACTTGGTAATGATTATAAAAACCCCACTATAGATTTTATATCTTTAAGATATGTTCTATAGTGGGGTTTATTAGTTTATTTTTGATGTTACTAAATAAAAACTATTTTTAGTCTGACTACTTATTTTTTCACAGTAACCTTGGTACTTGCAGTTTTCTTTCCAATCTTAACCTTTACCTTGGACTTTCCTTTTTTCAAGCCTTTAACTGTTACTATAAGCATATTTTTCTTAAGCTTCTTCTTAACAAACTTAACAATCTTCTTTTTATTAATTGTAATAACAATCTTATCAGTTGTCTTCTTTTTAGTATTCTTAGACTTAACAGTAAATTTAAGTTTAACTTTCTTACCCTTCTTTACTTTATAAGTCTTCTTTTTAGCCTTAACCTTCTTACATGGATTATTAGTAGTACTGCTTGTAGCCTCAGGACTCTCTGATGCTGCAGGGCTCTCTGATGCTGCAGGACTCTCTGATGCTGCAGGACTTGATGAAGGAGCTTCACTTGGTGTAACTGCTGATTCAGTTGGAACCTCTGCTGATTCACTTGGTACAACTGCTGATTCAGTTGGAACCTCTGCTGATTCACTT
>JAILGL010000126.1 GCA_024696825.1 Lachnospiraceae bacterium | reverse complement strand
TGCTTAACCTCTTTTGCAGTATCAGAAAGATATATACAGTTTCCAAGAGACTTACTCATCTTAGCCTTACCATCTGTTCCAGGAAGTCTCTTACAGGTATCATTCTCAGGAATGAGAGCCTTAGGCTCTACTAAGATTCCCTCTCCATAAGTGTTACCAAAGCTTCTTACAATCTCTCTTGCCTGCTCAAGCATAGGGAGCTGATCCTCTCCTACAGGAACTGTATCAGCCTTAAATAAAGTAATATCAGCTGCCTGGCTTATAGGATATGTATAGAAACCTACAGGAATACTAGCCTGGAAATCTCTCATTTTAATCTCTGCCTTAACGGTAGGATTCCTCTGAAGTCTTGCAACTGTAACGAGATTCATATAATAGAATGAAAGCTCGCAAAGCTCCTGAATCTCTGACTGAATAAATATATTGGTTTTCTCTGGATCGATTCCACATGAAAGATAATCAAGAGCAACCTCTATAATATTGTCTCTAATTTTATCAGGATTATCAGCATTATCAGTAAGTGCCTGAGCATCGGCAATCATGATAAAAATCTTCTCATATTCTCCTGAATTCTGAAGCTCCACTCTTCTCTTAAGGGATCCAACATAATGTCCCAAATGAAGCCTTCCTGTTGGTCTGTCACCAGTTAAAATAACTTTACCCATCATAACCTCCAAATTAAACTATATTATTTAAAAATACAGACATCACTATTATTATATTTATAAGTGATATCAATAAAACAGAACCTTCAATGTAATTTCTGACCTTGTGATCGCCAGGAATAGCAAATTTTCCTATACGTGTTAAAGATAAAAGGAAAGGTACAAATATAGGGAAGAGATAACGTCCCTGAACACCTATAATTTCTGAATTTCCTACCGGTGTAAACATAATATACATAGTAGATGCTATAAAGCACACCGTAATAAATGATAACACAATTGAACTCAAATTAACATACCATTTTATATTAGTATCTGCATTTTTTTCTCTATCTAATAGCGCTACAACTATAAGAAAAGCATATACAAATCCACCAAGGAATATTTTTACGCCAGGCACATAGGCTGTACTTACAAGATAAATTCTAGTTTCAGTAAAAGTCATAAATTTCTTAAACAAGAAATCCATAAGCATTTTGAAGTAGCCAGCCAAATCTGACAGAATGAATTTCACCTGCCCTGCAGGACTAACCTCTCCACCACGTAGATCACCTGTTCCAAGTTTGTTTCCAAACACAACATAACAAGCTACAACAACAGAAAGAGCTACAATTCCTATAAATATCGCTCTGTAAATATACATAAATTTCTTTGTTTTAAATTTCTTAGCAGGATAAAATGCAGCTAAGGCAATCAAAGGTATATAAACAGGTTTCATTAATATGGATACAAAAAATGTAACATATATGATAATTAAATCCTTTATACTTAACATTTTGTCAGGCCTCTGATACTCACCAATCATATAACATACGCTGTAAGCTAGCAAGCCTATAAGCCAGTAATCATAGTTATTATTAGTTATTATAAACATAATGCTCGGAATAAATGTAACTGCCGCAACTATTAATTTCCCGGATTCCAGTTTTTTCATTCCAAGGTACATCATGATAACCATGAAAATAGCCGATATCATCCTCATCATTATAAGAATTAATACTGTTGAAGCACCAAGACCTCTAAGTAAAAATGCCACAAGAGCAGTTGGCAAATATACCAGTGACTTGTAAGAAAGATTATACTTTGGAGTGTATGAATAAACTGCTCTCTCATACTCACTTCCTATGATATTATTATATTCTCCTCTGTCATTCTCAGAAAGATTTTTCAACTGATTACTAAAGCAACTGTTATATACATCAAATTCTCCTGTAGTTATATAATCCGTGCTTCTATGTGACATAGCTACAGCATTAAGATAATGCACCTGATCATCCCATGAAACATTTAAATGTCTAGGCATATTAATAGTTAAGCATATTCCCATGGCAAGACCAGCTATAAGAAATGCCTCTTCAAATTTTATATTCTTAACTATACATTTCTGATAGATAGCATATAACACTATAGCAATCATTAATGCAAATAAAACATATTTATAATTTAATAAAAATACTATTTTTTTATTAATTAAAGAAATGATTTTCCATATACCTAATACAACAGCTGTAAGCCCTATGCAAAGAACGATATTTATTAATATAGCTTTAAAATGATTATAAATGTAATTAAAGAAACTATTAAAACCCTTTACAATGCTATTAATTAACTTATCGCCAAGTTTTAAAGTAACTATAATAATAAGGAATATATATATTAGGAAGCATCCTAAGATTATCTTCTTCCTATCAACAAAAACATTTTGCTCATCTGATAGATTTTGCATAACTGAAGTACTTATAGCTCTAATACTAAAGTTTCCATCTACGTGTAAATCAACGTTATCATAATCTATAAAACCTGTATATAAGTCCTGTACCATAACCTTTGGAACAAAAGATGTCTGGCCGGTTTTAATTATCTTATCACCCTTTTTAATCTCATAAGTATAATTAATGTTATCTTCAAATGGGGTTGCAAATTCAAACACTATACTTCTGCTTTTCTTATTGGGATCAACCTGAATATTTATATAATGATTAGCCTCATCTTTCATAGTATAATTATTATCGCTTACTTCATAACCAACTGCATTATTTATTGAAGCAGCACCGGAAGCTACATAATATTCATAGCAATCCAATGAATTCATTGATATAAACATAACTATAAGCATAAGCAAAGTAACTATAGTATAATTTCTAAGATAACTAACCTTATAGATATTCTTTTTATTCTTTTTATTATTGTTATTGTTTTTGTTTTTTGTATTTGTATTAATATTTGTATTATTGTTTTTTCTTCTATTTCTCTTATTGTTCTTTGACATATTTCCTTACTCTATTCTTGTTATTTTTTTGTTTTAATCTATTAATTTGTAGCCTTTTTATCACAGCTTTTATTCAATTTTTTTAATTATAAAATTCGCTGCTCTTTTATCAAAATTCTCGTTATAATATGGATCCGGTTTTGATAAAGCTTCTTTATGCTTCTCCATAAATTCTTCATCTAAATCCGAATAAGAAGGGAAGTTTCCGGAGATACCTCTTTCCTTTTCCTTCTCCATAAATGTAGCTGTAACATAAGGTGCTACTATATTATTAACGCCTGTTTTATTAAGCTTTATGGATAAGTCAATTCCTGCATACCACTCAGGTAAGGTCTCATTAAAGCCCTCTACCTTAAGGAAGTTATCCTTTGAAATCATAAGAAGATTATCGCAGACCGCACTAACCTCACGGTTAAAATACATATTTCCAAGATACCCTTCGTTATCTCCCTTATAGCGGAAAAGTACGTTAGCGCCAATTCCATTAGCACCTGCTCCAAGAACTATTCCAGCATCACGAAGAATTCCATTTTTATAAATGATTTTTCCACTTACTGCTCCGGAATTTTTCTGCATACATACACCCAAAAGATTCTTAAGCCAATGCTTATCAGAGAACCTAAGTCTGTCATCTACAAAGACGATATAATCACCATTTGCACTCTTTGCCGCAGCATTTCTTTTTTCTAAGCTTTTACATACAAATATTTCTTTATTGGCATAGGAAGTATTTTTCTTAATATTCTTAACGCATTCCCTCGCATTACCTGTTGAGGTTACTATTATGGACACCTTTGGGTCTCCCTTAATCTTATATTTCACATCATAAATAACAGGAAATACAGGTGAGCTCTCCACTGTACCTAAGATGTTATTACGCTCGAGATGGGCCTTTACAGCATTAATTCCTGCATCGATAGCATAGGTCTTAGCACTAATATCAGAGGCCACACTTTCCTCATGACATCTCCAAAAATATAACACCTTAGAGATATGCTCGATTCTATCAGCCTTCTCTGTAAGCCTTAATATCAGGTCATGATCCTGACTTCCATCAAACTCTTTTCTAAAATCTCCTGCCTTTTCAAAAAGCTCCCTTGAAAAACATGAAGCATGGCAAATGTAATTATTAGAACGAAGAGCATGAAGTGAATAATCCGGTTTAAAATG
>JAILGL010000123.1 GCA_024696825.1 Lachnospiraceae bacterium | reverse complement strand
TGACTCAGCTGCTGGTGAAGCAGAAGGTGATTCGGATGGAACTACTGCAGATTCTGTAGGTGTTAATGCTGAACCAGTTGGTACTGCTGCTGATTCTGTTGGAACACTTGATGGCTCTTCACTTGGCTCTACGCTTGGCTCAACTGAAGCTTCCTCTGAAGGAACGATTGAAGGCTCATCTGAAGGCTTAACTGGAGGTTCATCACTTGGCTCCATACTTGGTTTCTCAGATGGCTCAACTGACGGCTCTACAGAAGGCTCTTCACTTGGCTCAACTGATGGCTCTTCACTTGGCTCTACTGATGAACCTGTAGGAGTCTGTGCTTCTTCCATTTCAGCAACCTTTTTCTCAAGCTCTGCAAGTCTTTCTAAAAGCTCTGCATATGTTTCATCCTCTTCAGGAATTACTACTTTGTTTGCTTTGTAACCGTAGTTAGCACTATTTAACTCATTAAGTGCAAGAACTATATCCATCGTACTTGCATCAAATAATGTCTGCAATTTATCAAATAATCCCTTTGTGTCAGTCTTAGCCATTCCATAACAGAATGTTACTGTATCACCCTCGAATTCAAGAGTTTTTCCTGCTATGTCATTGCCAGGACCATATATTGTCTTATTACCATTTGCATCAATGACTGTAAGCTCAATCTCTGTAAAATCAAAATCAGAATAGTTCAATGAATAAGATTCATCAAAGCTAAGTGTGATTTTCTCAGCACCTGGTTCTGTGTAAGTCTTAACTACTTCATCACCGAATTCTGTAAATAAACTGATAATATCATTACCATTTGCCATATCAGGTAATGTATTTGTAAGTAACTTTGATAAGTTAAGTGATGGAACTGTTTCTGATTTAAGTTTTTCAGGATCAACCTTAACAACGAAGAAAGGTGTAAATGCAGCTTCATTATATTGGTTAACAGAAGTACCCATATGAACATATACTGCTATCTCTACTCCATCCTTAAGCTTTGTAAAGTCTGAATCATCAGGTATAAACTCATAACTTGGACTATTACCATATTTCATAATATTTATACCACCACTTATATTTGCCAAATCAGTTTTAGCCCAAGCTTCCATACTAAAATCAGATGCTGAATAGTTATCACCATACTCATAATTTAATGTTACACTTTCACCTTCAGTTATAAATCTTACAAGCTTATCTGCTTTGAATGAATTATTCATATATTCCAAAAACTCATCCCCACCATATACTAACTGTGTCTCGTATACAGCATAAGATGTATCAGTATAAGCAAGACATAGATAAGAATAATTATAATCTGTATCGCTTATATCAGAATCTGTTATAACTGTTGTATATGTAGACTTATCAGCCCCTGTAATTTCATACATACTACCTTCATATACTTTATACCATTTATATCTTACCCTATTGCCAAGCTTTGACTCTGCCTCAGCATTTAAGGTTATGGTATCATTTTCCCTTACATTTAATTTATCTCTCACTGCATTTCCATAGTACGTATATGTACCACCATAACTGATTTCTCCTGTTTTGAACTTCTCTATAAGCGAAGTATTATAATCAAAATCCACATCATTTTCAAACATATCAGACATATGTCCTATAGCATCATAGTTATCCGTTAAATATGCATAACCAGTGGTTGCATTCTCACCAGGATTTGTAAATACTACGTCTGCCTTTGGATAAACAAAAAATGTTATACTTTTATCTTGTGTACTTCCACTACTATTAACATAGTTAATAGTACAATTATATTGACCATAATCTTCTTTAGATATATTCTCTAATGTTAATGAATCAGTGATTGTACTCTTTATAAAATTATAATCCTCATCGTACCAACTATATGTAAAACCATCTGCCATATCTTCAGGTACTGAAAAATTAATAGTTATATCTTCACCAACATTTCCATAGAATGTACGATCATTAATATCTCTATATAATATTTCCATATCGGTATCTACAAGATTTACCTCAATTTCTTGAGATTTGGCTGTAGTTACTCCATTATCAACTACAAGATAATAATATCCATAATCACTTTCAGTCATATTATCTATTTGTATTGTAGGTGATGTAGCACCTTCTATTTTTGTACCTGAGCCAATAACAGCTCCTTTTTGAGGAACATAATACCACTGATATTTCAATTCAGATGCTCCAGTACATTTTGCGTTTATAGTCGCTTTAAATGTTCCCCCAAGTTGTACATCAAATTCATCAGGCGATGGATAATAAAATTCTATATCTCCCAAAGAAGCCAGACTCGTTGTAAAATCTAATGTGGCACTCTTTACTCCTGAATTAGATTGATAAGTAGCAATACATTTATATTCACCAGACATACTACTGTCATAGTTGTCTAAATTAAGAACTGATCCTGTTTCAGGAAGTGTTATTCCAACTACATTTCCATCGTCATCATATGAACATGCCTCTGGATAAAATACCCATTTATATGTAATATCTGCTTTTTTTCTTGGTAATACACATAGACCATAATCATTACCTGCATAACACCTACCATCTGTAGAAAATGCGCCTGTTGTATTACTTTCAAAATATATATAATCTGGATATTCAGATGTTGTAGCCTTATCTATATAAAAGCTCTTGTCTTCATCACCAACTTTATTGCCCTTGTAATATACAATAACATTACAATGATAATCACCAAAATCAGACTCTTTTAAGCTATCAATTGATATTGAAGAAGATGTTGCTCCCTGAACAACTCTTTCAATTCCATTTACATTTTTATACCATTTATATTCACAGGTATAACCATTTATTGATGTATTAAATCTAACACCAAGCTTCGCAGGATCTCCAACCTTTGCATATATATATTCACAAGTATCATAACCTACACTATATGGAGCTGCAAATGGATTTACAATGAAATCTTCACTAAGAATCACAAACCTAATATTCATTGAATCATTAGCATCACTTACTGTACATTGATACATAGTTGGCATATCGGTTACTTCTACATTAATTGCAGAACATGTAGTGGAATTAGTAATTATTTCACTATTTATTCCCGTTATAGTCTGACTTATCCAGGAATATTTAACATCTCCTACTTTTGAAGACGCTTTTACCTCTAAGTCCTTTTTATCTCCAACCTCACCACTAATCATACTATAATTATCATTTTCAACAGTGAGTGATGATATCTTTGTAACCTGCCACATAGCAGTAATATCTTTAGTTGTCTTCTCAGTACCTGTAAAATAGCACTTTGTACCATCTTTCTTTTCACTAAGTTTTATAGATGTAACACATTTATAATAACCATAGCTCGCTGAACTGGTAGGTACAACGCTGTACTCAGGCTCTGTTGCATCAGGGATTTTATCATCACCAAAATACCACTGATAAGTAATCTTACCTTCTGCATCTTCATTACTTAATGTAGCGCTTGAAGATAAGGTCACTTCCTCACCTACTGCTGCTTCAACATCCATATCAATAGGAGCCCTTGAAAAGTCAACATCTGTATAAATATTATCCTCTGTGGTTGAACTAGTCTCTTTTAATCTAAGTGCATATGTAATGCTCGCATTTTCTATATTCAATTTAGAATATTCTTTACCTTTTCTACTTATTACTACATTTAAAGTATACCCTCCCTCATCTTTCTCAGAAAAATTATTTACAGTATAAGTATTACCCTCTGCCTTATCTTTTTCTGTAGAATCATTGGAAGTACTTTTACTCCATGAATAAGTATATTTATAATTCTCATTACTCCAAGTTGCACCCTGAATTGTTACTGATTCACCGGAAACAACATAAGTAGTTGATGTACTTTCATCCTCAGTAATATCTGGATAATAATAATCTTCATAGCTTTCCTCTACTCTTAAACCATAATATTCAGTAACTGTTTCGTCACCCTTTTTAAGATTAACCTGAAGATAATATTGAGCACCATAATCATCTATATAATCTAAAAAAACATCCTTATATATTAAATCATCCTCAGAAAGAACATGCTTAAAAGTTGCAGAATCAGCACCCTTTACGGCTTTATATACATAATCACAATCCACACCTGTCTTAGAATAAACACGCTCACCAACAATTGCATCAATGTCACCCTGGGTTAAATCACTATCAACAATATCGGAAGTTTCTTTCTCATCTCCTCTTACATACCACTGATAAGTAGCAGTATATCCCTCTGGTATATCCAAAGGAACAGTTTCAACTATTTCTTCACCAACACTATACTTTTCTTGAATACTTATCTCTCTACTACTACTCCAGGCAGTTGTAGAGTCTGAAACTGAGGTAAGATATTCTGTAGTATATCCTGTAGCTACAGCAACAGGTTTCCTTACAGCCGCCTCAGCCTCCTTAATCGTCGGAACATATGTAAAACACATACAAGCCGACAGTACTAGCGCAGTCACGCGCTTAAACATTGCTTTTTTACTCATAATTACTCATTTCTCCTCTCTAGTAAAAACTCTAAGTAAAAACTAAGTATTTTGTTACTATTACATTGTTACTATTATAACATTATTACTATTATAGCAAAGAAGTGTACTAAATCAAATTACACCTAGGTGTAATTTTACTTATTTTTTTGTGGTGGCGGCAAACAAAACGCAAACACAATCGAGTAGAGGAGATTTTCTCTCCCCTCTCACACCACCGTACATGCCGTTCGGCATACGGCGGTTCAACGTAACTTCAAAGCGTGACGCTCATTGTAATAGTCAAGACAGCTTACAAGCCCCGCCTTAGCAAACACCTCTTTGGAAATTGCTCTGCTTACACAGGTCTTGGTAACAACCCAGTAGTAGCGGTCACCGCAATACGCCGTGAC
>JAILGL010000122.1 GCA_024696825.1 Lachnospiraceae bacterium | reverse complement strand
AACTTAATAACCTTAACGGCAAGAAGATTCTCACCATCCTCATTTACAAGGTCTGTTATATCGAAGGTATGCTGATCATAGCTATCCTCGCTATAACCCACCTCTTTACCATTTAAATATACATAATAAGCTGACTCTACTCCTGCAAAGGTTATATAAACTCTACCTGCATTAGTAAAATCAGAATCAGAAAGAGTAAATGTCTTTCTGTAAAGTCCCGTTGGGTTATTAGACTTCGGAACTTCAGGGAAGTTTGCACTTTCCTCAAATGGCATTCTGGAGTTAGTATATATAGGCTTATCAAAGCCATAATGAGTCCAGCCTGCCGGAAGCTCTACCTCTTTCCAGCCGGCAGAGGAATCCTTTACATAACTATCATTTATGAAATCATCCTCCTCTGCTGCAAGAGTTGGATTATCATATACATTTAAATCCCATTTCTCACCCTCTCCTGTAAGGAGCTTATAGTAGGAAGAACCCTCTCTGTTATAATCCTTTGCTCCATAATAAGCTGTTTCCATGTCAGCATAAGGAATGGCATTAACAGAATCGGCCTCATTGTTAACACTTGTAATATCAAGATTACCATCTTTTCCAATCCATTCATTACCTGTAAGGGCAGTTCTTGTAACTGCCTCTCCCTGTACCTTTGTGAGAGTTCCATATTTATAATTCTCACTTTCAAATACAGAATCTGCCTTAATTCCACTCATTACGCTACCCGATAAAAGAACTCCTGTAACAAAACCTGTCACTGCCAAAAGAATTCTCTTACCCTTTCCTTTAGAATTAAATTTACCCATAAGTATTCATCTCCTTAAAAATCAAAAACATTACCTTTATTCGTACAATGAATATTCATTTTATGATTTTAGTATAATAAAATATAAAAAAATGCACTTATAAGATTTCATACATTTTTTGTCTTTTATCGACTTTTGTCTTTTAATTTTTTCTTTGGGATGTTATAATATTTTCAGGCAATAGAACTTAATCTGGTTATAATAGTATAAAATTACTGCACTTTTTTGAAAAGAGAGGAATTTGTAATGTATACAAAAATCGATACAAATATATTTTTTCGACTTCCAACAAATATGATACCGACTATGATATATGCTAATGATGTAACTCCGCCACCTCCATTTACACATTTTAAAAGGGTGCCGGAAGAGTTTATTATCTATCTTATTACCGATGGAAAAATGTACATAGATGAGGGAGGAATTGAATATGCTTTAGAGCCTATGGATATGCTGATTTTAGACCCTACACGAATGCATATTGGTTTTAAGGAAAGTCCTGTGCACTACTATTATGTGCATTTTAAGCTGGACAATATAGAGGAAGAAAATATAGAGATGGAGCATCTAAAGTACGACCTCATGGACTTTAGAAAACACATCGTAGACTTTAATGCAGAGCTTGTAAAGCTGCCTCACGAGCAAAAAAGAGACAAGGATATTTACAAGGATCACATACTAATTCCAAAGTATGTTTCATTTGACAAAAACACCTATAGAACGGTGCTTTCATATATAACAGACATGCAGAAAAATCTGCATACAGACAAGGAATATTATAACCAGATGACAGGCCTTAAGCTTATGGAATTTTTCATCTGGCTCAACCGTACCTTTACGGATTCCTTTATATTTAACACTCTTAGCAATGCAGATAAAATCGTTATAAATGTAATTGATTACCTGACAAATAACTACGCTGAAAAGATAACCAGTACCCAGATTTCAAAGGAATTCCACATTAATTACGATTACTTAAACAGAAACTTTAAGAAGGTTACAGGAAAAACTATATTTGAACTTTTAACGGAAATTCGCATAGCAAAAAGTAAGGAGCTTCTCCTAAAGAGAACCTACACCAGTGGTGAAATTGCGCAAAAAACCGGCTTTTGCAATGAGTATTATTTTTCAAGAATATTTAAAAAGCTTACAGGAACCACAGCTAAAGGGTATGTTAAGGAGTATTATTTTGGTGACAGCTGATAATAACATTCTCGCACAGCACACATTGCTTCTTTATATAATTTCCCCAAATATCCAT
>JAILGL010000079.1 GCA_024696825.1 Lachnospiraceae bacterium | reverse complement strand
TAAACTGAAGTAGTATCACCATTAGAATCTGTAAGACTGTTGAATAACTCACCAATGTCAGCATATCTCATCTTACATTTCTTTCTATTGTAGTAAAGACCCGGAGTATCCCAAAGTACAGGAAGGAACTTGTTAATTCTACATCTTGTAGTAACGGCTCTGATATAATCCGGAATATTATTATGCTGAGCAACGCATACGCCGTACTCACCAATCATAACACCATAACCTGCATCAGTGAACTTTCTCATTAAGTTGAACTGCTCAATCATTTCCTGTCTTTCAGCATCAGTACCCCATTCTGTCTTAGTCTGTCCATCACCACAATAACCCCATGGAGTATAGTAATGAACTGAAACACTAAGCTTATTAACGCCTTCATTCTTAGGATCTGTAGGCATCTTAAATCTATCATCACATGTCTTCTCAAAGTTAGTACAGAAACCAGCAAGGAGTAAATGTCTATACTCATTGTTTCCGCCTGAAGCACGAACGATATCTACGAACTTCTGATTAAGTTCATTAGCGAGCTCATACTGCTCATCAACTGTTAAAGTACCTGTCTCAATAGTACTTGCTCTATAACCATACTCATCTATCTCATGGTTAAATGCATCACAGAATTCCTCATTAGCTGACTCAAAAATAAGTCTGTCTGAGTAATCCTTAAATCTCTCAGAAATCTGTGTCCAGAATGATTCATATCTTGCATGAGCTTTAGCTCTCCACTCATCACTCTGACCAAACTGTGACCACCAACCTGAATCCCAGTGGATATTTAAGATAACATACATCTCATCGTTTAAGCAGTAGTTAACTACTTCTTCAACTCTGTTCATGAATGCATCATTAATCTTATATTCAGGATCATTCTCATCAATCATGTTAGACCATGCAACAGGAATTCTAACGGTATTAAATCCATATGACTTATAACCATCAATCATCTCCTGAGTAGTAACAGGAGCACCCCAAGCGGTCTCAAATGCACTTACATCGATATTATCTCTTGCAGTCTGTCTATCAGTTGCAGCAAGTGAAGCCTCAAGAGTATTTCCAAGGTTGATACCCTGTCCCATATACTCTGAAATAAGTGTGATTGAATCAACATCCTTCTTAACTGTACCATCATCATATGAAATGATTTCCTTAGTAACTGTTTCCTTCTCTCCAGTCTCTGAGTTAATACGCTCTTCTGTTCTCTTAATAGTAGGAACATCGATAGTAGGAACTACAAGTGGAGATGCACTTGCTACAGGAGCAGCTGAAGCACTAGCCTGTGCAGAAGCAGTAGGTGTAGGAGTAGCTGTTGAACTACTTGCAGCCTTCTTAACTGTTACTGTACATTTAAGCTTCTTAGTAACCTTCTTCTTACCATTCTTATAGGTTACCTTAGCTGTTACCTTAGCTTTTCCGGCTTTCTTACCCTTAACAACACCCTTCTTAGTTACAGTAGCAACCGCTTTCTTATTAACGGACCACTTAACCTTAGCCTTCTTAGGGGCATTATTAACCTTAAGCTTTACAGTTTTGCCAACCTTGATTGTAGCCTTAGACTTGTTAAGCTTAACCTTCTTAGTCTTAGCACTTGCGCCCTGTGGAAGAACACCACTGGTTATAACAAGAGCTAAAGCAAGAAGAAAGCCTATTACTCTACGCATACCTTTCTTCATCAAAAATTACCTCTCTCTCTTTAAATATATTTTGTTTAACCCCACATAGCTTTCCTTTCCATGTGCGGCAGTACACTATGCTATTATAATATCATAAATGCTATATATTTTCTCATTAAGATTTATTAATAAATCACATGAATTATTGCACATTACATTATTTTTATACATTGAATAGCATATTCATAAGTTCTATTTTACTGTCGGGATGTGTATCAGTAGTTATAAATGTAACCTGATCCCCCTCAAAATCTTCTGTAGCACTAAGTCCTATAAGCTCTATCCGCCTTTTTATCTCTCTTGCAGTCCCCTCTGCTCCGTCAAATATAACAGGCTTATCTCCAACCACCTTTCTAAGAGTTTTTAAAATAAATGGATAGTGAGTGCAGCCTAGAACTATACCATCATAGGTCTCCCCCAGATGTATACAAAGCACGTCTCTTAAGTATCTCTCTAATCTTTCCCCTTCAAGCTCACCGCTTTCCACATAGTCCATAAGCCCCGGACAAGGCACAGGTATTACCTCTGCGTCCTCTCTAAATCTCTCCATAAGACTTTTAAACTTTTGCTGCTTTATGGTCATGGGAGTTGCCATAACTGCTATACGTCCCTCCGGAAACATATGTGTAGCAGGCTTTAGAGCGGGTTCGATTCCCACTATGGGAAGGTCTTCATAAGTATTTCTAAGGTCTCTTACTGCTGCAGAGGTAGCTGTATTACAAGCCACAACTATAGCCTTAGAATCCATTTCAAGAAGCTTTTTTACATTTGAAAAGGTAAGTTCCTTTATCTCTTCTACAGGTCTTACACCATAAGGAGCATTGGCAGAATCTCCAAAGAATATAAATCTCTCCTTTGGCATTATCTTTACCATCTCACGAAGCACGCTAATTCCGCCTACTCCCGAATCAAAAACTCCAATGGGAGAATTATTATTGCTCACGATAACCTCCAAATACATTAAATATTATGTTATAAAATCACGATATAAATATTAATAAATATTTTTAATAAATATTTTTAATAAATATTTCAGATTAATACTCTAGATATATGTCCTCGCTAAAGTTAGGATGCTTATTATCCTTTTCTGAGGTATTAGGAACCATTCCCTCTGGAATAGGCCAGTCAATACCTATGGTTGGATCGTCCCATTTAATACCTGCTTCACTGGAAGGATCATAAAAATCTGTACATTTATATGCAAATTCAGCGGTTTCTGAAAGAACTACGAAGCCGTGTGCAAAGCCCTCAGGAATGTAGAACATATTCTTTTTCTCAGCTGAAAGCACTACTCCAAACCACTTTCCATAGGTCTTTGAACCCTTTCTAATATCTACTGCAACATCAAAAACCTCACCTGAAAGCACTCTCACAAGCTTTCCCTGTGTGTGCTCCTTCTGATAATGAAGGCCTCTTAAAACGCCCTTTGTAGAGGATGACTGATTATCCTGTACAAACTCTGCAGTGATACCAGCCTCTTTAAAATCATTGTAATTATAGGTCTCCATAAAATAACCTCTGTTATCTCCAAAAACCTTTGGCTCAATGGTATATAAGCCTTCAATTTCCTCAACCTTTTTGATGTCAAAATTACCCATAATATAAGTCCTTTCTAAACATTTTTCTGTTATTTTATTATTTTTTTTAGTATTATTTCGCTACGAATAATTATAGTACAAGGCACCTGTATTTGTAAAGAATACAGTTACCAATCAGTCGCTGTAATCCCTGTCAATTACGATATCGAAGGTATAACCCGGAAGTTCTTTCTTAATGGCTTCTTCAACATTTTTCATTATGACAATAGGATCATCAGCTTCAAAATCTATTATAATATCAAAGGAAATGTTTTTCTCATCCTCATCTATATAAAGACCGTGAATCTGCAGGATTAATGCTTCCTTTGCAATCTGCTCAGATATTATTCTTCTTATTTTTATATAGTTATCATCCTTCTCGTTAACGGCGTAGATACCAATGGTAAGAATAATTCCATACTCTCTTCTGATAACCTTTTCTATCTTTCTTGTAAGAGTATTAATCTGCTTAGCAGTAAGGTCATCATTAACCTCTATATGAGCTGAACCCACCATAATCTCAGGTCCGTAATTATTGATAATAAGGTCATATACTCCATGCACCTCATCAAATTCTCTGATTCTCATCTTTATATCTCTTGAAAACTTAATATCTATTCTGCTACCAAGTATTAAATCCAAGGCTTCCCCAATCATCTCAGAACCTGCTTTAATAATAACGCAGGCAATGAACACACCGAGTATTCCGTCTATGGAAATCTTGAAAATAAGCATTATAGCTGCAGATATAAGAGTACCTATGGAAATAACTGCATCAAATGAAGCGTCAGAACCAAGGGCTTTTAAGGTATCAGAATTAACCTCTTTTCCCTTTTTCTTAAAGTAGATACCAAGAATTATCTTAACTATAACAGCTACACCAATGATGATAAATGTAATTACATCATAGGTTGGCTTCTGTGGATGAATTATTTTTTTAACGGATTCAATTAAGGATGCAACTCCCGCTGCAATAACGATTCCTGCTATTATAAGAGTTGTAATATATTCTATTCGGCCATGACCAAAGGGATGATTCTTATCTGCAGGCTTTCCTGCAAGCTTCATACCTACTATGGTAATAACAGATGAAAGAGCATCACTTAAGTTATTTACCGAATCCAAAACGATAGCTATGGAATTAGATAAAAGACCTATGAACGCCTTAAAGCCCGCCAAAAATATATTTGCAATAATTCCAACCATACTAACCCTTACTATGGTTAGTTCCCTGGAATTTTTCTTATTATTTTTACTATTTTCATTTGCCATTATTATGTCCTCCATTTCAACCTACATTATATTTTATATCTTAAGCCTAAACAAAACAAGGAAAAATAAATTCAAAAATCTTCTTGACATTTTATGTTGTGTTCAATATAATTGTATCATACAGTTATTTACAAGTCAACTGTATGCAATCTTAAACCAAACAAAACCAATTAATCATTTAAGCCTTGCCTGCTTTATTAAGCTAATAACCAGAATAGTAAAACAGGTAAGGCAGATTACCAATTAGAAAGAGAGGATCAAGTTATGGGTATTTACGATTACACACTTTTAGATGGAAAAGGTAATGAAGTTCAGATGGCTGACTACAAGGGAAAGGTTCTTCTTATTGTTAATACAGCTACAGGCTGTGGATTCACACCACATTATAAAGATTTAGAGGAAATCTATGAGAAATATCATGAGCAAGGCTTCGAGATTATCGATGTTCCTTGTAACCAGTTTGCAGGCCAGGCTCCTGAGTCTGATGAGGAAATTCATGAGTTCTGTACTCTTAAATATAACACTCAGTTCCCACAGTTTAAGAAGTCTGATGTTAACGGCGAGAATGCCATCGAGCTTTTCAAATATTTAAAGAGTCAGAAGACCTTCGAGGGCTTCGGCAAGGGACCTAAGGCACTTGCCATGGGCGCACTTCTTAAGAAGATAGACAAGGATTATAAGAATAATTCTGAGATTAAGTGGAACTTCACAAAGTTCTTAGTAGACAGAGACGGCAATGTAGTTGCACGTTTCGAGCCAACCTTTGATATGAAGAAGGTAGATGAAGAGGTTTCAAAATTAATCTAATTCAAATGTTGATTTTAGGGTATTTATCCCTTACAATGTATTTATATTTGTAGTATTACATTTTGTTTTGCTAAATGTAATTTTATAAGAATAATCAATTATGAATTGGAGATATCATCATGGCAAAAAAAGAAAATTATGATGCTTTAAAGCTTGAAAATCAGCTGTGTTTTCCGCTGTACGCTGCATCCAGGGAGATAACCAAAAAATATACTCCCTTCCTAAAAAAATTAGGTCTTACCTATACTCAGTATGTAGTTATGCTGGTGCTTTGGGATGAGAAAACCACAACAGTAGGAAGCCTGTGTAAAAAGTTATATTTGGATACAGGTACTCTCTCACCACTGGTTAAAACCATGGAAAAGAAGGAGCTTTTAACCAGAAAAAGAAGTGAAAATGATGAGAGAAAGGTATATATCACCATTACCAAAAAGGGTGAGGCTTTAAAAGAAAAAGCTAAGGATATACCTTATTCTGTGGGAAGCTGTATCTCTCTTTCCCCTGAGGATGCCAGTAACCTTTACCGCATACTCTACTCTATTTTAGATACAGATGTGGAGGAGAATTCTTGAAGGTAGTAGGCATAACAGGCGGCGTTGGAAGCGGCAAATCTACAGTATCATTTCTTTTACATGAGATGACTGAGTCTGTCTTACTTATTGCAGATGATATAGGTAAGCTCATGATGAAAAAAGGTTCCTCATGTTTTGATGAAATTATAAAGGAATTCGGAAAAGGTATTATAGATAAAGAAACCGGAGAGCTTGATAGAAATGCACTTTCGACCTCGATTTTTTCTTCTGCAGAAAAGAAGGAAAAACTCGAGGCTATCGTGCATCCGGCAGTTAAAAAATATATCGAGGATACTATAGAAAATAACAAAGACAAAAAAGGCATTATAATATTTGAATCAGCCATTATATTTGATACTAATACAGATAAATATTGCGATGAAATCTGGTTTGTAGATGTGGATCTTGAAACCAGAAAGAAGAGACTTAAGGAAAACCGTGGTTATTCTGATGAGAAAACTGAAAGCATTTTAAAGGCTCAGAAAACCGATTATGCAAAGGAACATTCTGATGTTGTAATCAGTAATAACGGCCATAAGGACGAGCTTAGAGAGGTTATAAAAAACCTCATAAAAGAGCGAAATCTGACGTAACAAAAAAATGCACTGTATCATTAGCAAATAGCGAAGCAGACTAAAGAATATCATTGAACAGGTGGCAAAATTGAAGACGATAGATAAGAGTATTTCAAAACTCATTTGGGATAATTTCATAGAAAATAAAGAAGGTAGCACTGCTTATAATCTAGGCAGGTCTGCCTTTTTTGACATTGAGACAACAGGACTTTCACCAAAGGGTTCTTCCATATATCTAATAGGTGTGGTATATAAGGTTTCGGAGGATAAGGCTTCGGAAGAAAATTTCTCAGAAGAAAATCCTAACTGCCCTTACAGAATTCGCCAATGGTTCGCTGACACCTATGATTCTGAAAAGGAGATTTTAGAAAGCTTCTTCTCATTTTTATCTGAATATGATACTTTATACAGCTATAATGGAAAGAACTTTGATGTAAGATTTATAGAGGGACGCTGCGAAAATCATGACATTACTATCCCTGAAAAAATCAAAGAATTATTTCACGATAATCACATAGATATCTATAGAGAAATCTGCTGTCTAAAAAATTTCTTATGTCTTACAGGGGCACGTCAAAAAGACTTCGAGGTCTACTTAGGTCTTAACCGTGAGGACATGTATTCCGGCAAAGATCTCATTACTAAATACAGCGAATATATGACCAAAAAGAAATTTATTATTTCTGATAAAAGCATAAAAAAAGAGACTGATGCCTTAGAAGAAATTCTTCTTTTACATAACTTCTGTGACATAGAGGGAATGCTTATTCTCTTACCTTTAATCCAGATAAAAAATGTAATTAAAACTGAGGATTATGATTATTTTAAAAGGCATATTTTTGATATTTCCTGCGAGGAAAAATCAGAGGAAAAATCCGAGAATTATTTCAAGGAAAATCCTGAAGATAATCCACGCTTATTAGAGATAAAATGTAAGCTTGGTGAGGATAGTTTTTTTATAAATTATAGTCTTAAGCTCACCTTAGAAAATAAAGAATTAAAGTATTATATTTCTGATTATAAAAACTATTATTATCTTCCATCAGAGGATACCATTATCCATAAAAGTCTCGCTGCATTTATAGATAATTCTGAAAAGGAAAAGGCTACAAAGGATAACTGTTTCCTTAAAAAAAATGGAGCTTTCATAGTCCTTAATGACTATAATAAAAAGACTAAAGCAAAAAAAGCCTTAATGGAAAATTACAGACTTTTCTTAGATTGTAAGGATAATAAAACCCCTGAAACTACATACTTAGAATTAGAGACAGCTAAGGATAAAGAGCTTGTATGCAGGTTGATTTATCTATACATTTAACTTTAAGCGAAGTACAGTTTTAAAACGAACTAACACAGGTTGAAAGCGAAATAAAAAGGTTTAAAAATAAATATGATTTGAAAACAATATAGGTCCCTGAAAACAGGGACCTTTTCTTTATTTTTTATTATCTAATTATATTATCCAATCAAAAAACTATACAGGGCAAACTGCCTCAGAAAGCTCTTTAACATATTTGTAAATGTACTCTCCTGCATTCTCCCCATGCTCTGCCACAATTCTTACTATGGCACTTCCAACTATGGCGCCATCTGCATACTCAGTATACTCCTTAACCTGAGCAGGAGTATTGATACCAAAGCCTATGCAGCATGGAGTATCAGTTGCATTTTTAATCTCAGAAACCATGGAACGAATATCTGTGGTAATCTCATTTCTAACACCTGTAACACCCATGGAAGAAACCACATAGATAAAGCCTTCAGCTTCCTTAGAAACCTCTCTGATTCTCTCCTTACTGGTTGGTGCTATCATAGTGATAAGGTCCACATTATGAGCCTTTGTAAATTCTAAAAGCTCGCCCTTTTCCTCAAATGGAAGGTCCGGAATAATAAGTCCGTCAAGACCAACCTCCTCACATTTTGTAAGGAAACGGTCATAGCCGTATCTGAATAAGGTATTTACGTAACAGAGAAATACTAATGGAATCTCACTTTCCTTACGAATGTCACGAACCAGTTCAAACACCTTGTCTGTAGTAGTTCCTGCACTAAGAGCACGAATGTTTGCATCCTGAATTACAGGACCTTCAGCAATAGGATCTGAAAATGGAATTCCAAGCTCCACAAGTGCAGCTCCTGCTTTCTCCATCTGAAGCACGAATTCCTTAGTCTTCTCAAGACTTGGATCTCCTGCTGTTACAAAGCCTATAAAAGCTTTTTTATTATCAAATGCATTTTTTATTCTAGTCATGTAAATCAATCCCCCTATATCTTGCTATGGCTGCCACGTCCTTATCACCACGACCTGACAGACAGCATATTATAATCTGATCCTTATCCATCTTAGGAGCTATTTTCATAAGATGAGCGATGGCATGTGAACTTTCAATTGCAGCAACTATTCCTTCAGTTCTTGCAATATATTCAAATGCTTCTACTGCCTCTTCATCTGTTACAGGAACATACTCAGCCCTTCCTGTGTCGTGAAGATAAGCATGCTCTGGACCTATTCCAGGATAATCAAGACCTGCAGATATAGAATAAACAGGTGCTATCTGACCATATTCATCCTGGCAGAA
>JAILGL010000178.1 GCA_024696825.1 Lachnospiraceae bacterium | reverse complement strand
TTATCCGTGTGTATATTGCCCTGCACGAGCTCCGGCCTGTTCTCGATATCGAGGCAGGCGCAAATGTCGCCATTACTGCGAACGCTGGCCGTAAGAATTCCCGCACCACATAAGAAATAGTGGTCGCGCACCATGCGCTCATCCATCGGCCCCAGATAATGAGAACATCCAAATGTAACTTCCATTGGATTCTCAGAATTAAATCTTTTCTCTTTGATAAATGTAATTAAATGTCTTATCTCTTCGGGGCTAAGGAGCATATCACCCGACTCGCAGGCACGACCTATTGGCTCTACATTTATAGGGCGCCAATTAGTAATTCCAAGTTTAATAAGAAAGTCGTAAAGTTCATCCATTTCATTAAAATTATCTTTATGAAAAACCGAGGTAACCTGCGGCTTAAAGCCTGCATTTTGTAGGGCTTTGAGGCCATTTACCGCAGCTTTCCAGGCGCCATTTTTTCTTCTCAATTTATCGTGAGATTCTTCCATTCCATCAAGACTTACAGACACTGTAGACATGCCTGTTTCTTTAAGCTTCTTCGCAGCTATATCATCTATCAATGTTCCATTGGTAGTCATTCCCCATAAAAAGCCATTGTCGCGAACACATTTAGCAATCTCAAAAAACTCCGGGTGAAGCATAGGCTCACCGCCAGTTAAACAGATGGTGGGCTTTTCATTCACCTCTTTAAGAGTCTTATCCACATCGGAAATTGTAAGGGCTTCGCCTTCCACTATGCAATTGCTGCCACAATGCTTGCACCTTAGGTTGCAGCGATTTGTGATTTCAAAAAAAAGCCAACGAAGATGTGGACTCTTTCGAAGGCTTTCTCTATGCTTTGCAAGTTCCTCTAACTGGGAACGCTTGAATTTAATTATGTCCATTTGATTCATATGACTCATTCCATCCTTTTTGTCATATTTTGATTTGCAGATTTCTTACTAGCACCTTGTTATCTTCATTTGCATGATCTTCACCGGCGCCTCGTACGAATTGCCTTCAGCACCTTGTTTTCTTCATTTGCATGATCTTCACCGGCGCCTTGTTGGCCTCATTGGCATAAGGTTTTAAGGCCCCTCGTCACTTCCGTCAAAAACCTGGCCTAAAGGCTTGTTTGCATTTTCATCATTCTCGTCCACAACCTCTACGTAAGGAGCATGGCCGCCACACTCAGGGCAGTATCTGGTGTCATCCACCATTCTATTGGTGCTCCAGGTGTATCCACATTTTTCACAGGTGTGAACTCTCTCAACTGGAGGTGGTCCGTAAATGCAAGCAAAATCCTCATCTATAAATAGTGGCTCGCCATTTGGCGCACCGCAATAACGGCAATATTTATCGCCCTCGCTATAATTATTTCTACAATTAGCGCAAACTCGCTTTTTAGATACTTCATCTTTCTTACCAAAACCCAACATAATAGCTCCTCCTCTCATAAATTTACTGATTCCTATTTGTTCTTATTCTTTAAAATAATTAGTTCAATAAAATCAATAATTAAAAACCAAATAACATTTATAACTGGGAAAAATATAGCAAAAATGCCGTACTCTATGCCATTTAGAAAATGCTCAAAACCGCCGCCATTCTGTTTTACAATCATCGTATCGCTTCCAATCATGTAAAAGGCAATCATAGAAAAACCGGCACAAGCACCGATCCATATAAGCTTCTGCAATAATTTAATGCCAAAATGTTCATTTCTCCATAAGCCTTTTGCACGCGCCACCGTATAAATAATCATAATTATTAAAATTTGTACCAAACCAAAATACATCTCTGTGTGCTGACCAGTACCAGTACTCTCAATATATGCGTCAAATAAAGTAAATATAAACCATGAAACGACATTTAAGATAAATGCATAAACCGCCGCCATCATTACTGATCTTCCCTCGTTAGCTTGAGTTCCATTAACTTGATTACCATATGCTTGACTTCCATTAAGTTGTACCCCATTAAACTGATTCTCATTAAACTCATTATTATCCATAAAGTATTTATATCCTTCGCATTTTAATTAACGGAAGGTTTTCCTCCTAGTTTTACACCTTAGTTTTCACATTTATTTTCACATTATACTTGTTCTAATTTTACCATATTACTTGCGTTATTTCTACAAAATAGTGTACAAATTCATGTAAAATTTCAGTAAAACCCGGAGCTTAATCTTATTACCTAAGTTTTTCTAAAACCTCGGCAATGTCTGCATCTATTAAAATGCTTCTATCTTCAATAATACTTGGACAATAGGCCTGACCGAAATTTACGCAGGCATAGGTTGCATTTTCATTTCCTGCAACCATACGCCAAAATTGATACTTGATGATTATAGGGGTGTTATTTCCGACACCAAGTTCAAGGTATAAAACTTTCTTATTCTCGTGCTGATTTATATAGTCAGAATAGGCTTTTGCAGCACGTTTCCAGCCCAAGTCCTCTACGAAACTATCGTCCGCTCTTAGATTCATAGTGACTGCATCACCATTATCCGGGCAGGTTGGAATGAGATCTGTTGGTATCTCAGTTTTAAGATTTCTATCCTCAGGCACCGTAAATACGCCATTTTCATCCTTTACAAAACCCTGGGCCTCCATGGCTTTCATGACCCAGTCCTCATTGTCATAGGTTTTATTTATCTTAGGATTTACGCTCTGGAAGAGGCCATAATCTCCCTGAGTATAGAAAAGACGGGATTTGTCGAAGCCAGCTCGCTGAAACTGATGATCTACATTTGTTGTAATCACAAAATAATCCTTGTCATGAACAAGCTCTAAAAGCTCCTTGTATACTGGTTTTGGCGCATCTATATATCTATTATAATAAATGAGTCTGGCCATAAATGCCCATCTGTTTTCATCTTTTGAAAATGGATAGAAGCTACCTAAATACATATCTTCTATTCCAAATTTATCTGCAAAATCAAAGAAATATTTATCAAATCTTTCACCTGCATACACAAACCCTGCTGAAGTAGAAAGACCGGCACCAGCGCCTATTATAACTGCATCCGCCGAATTAATCGTGTCCTTTAATTTTGTAATATCTTCTTCAGAAAAATCCTTTGTAATGCATCCAAAAATATTTGTACCTGTATATGATGACATGCCATTTCCTCCTTTTTTCAACTAAATTCGCTTTATTTCAAATTATTTCACACATTATTTTTCAACTAAATTCGCTTCATTTCAAGCTACATAAAACACTTCACGCCGATATAATTTCACCAAATCTCACCCAAGCAGCTTCTCATATATTTCCAAATCCTCATCCTTAAATACATTGAAAATAATCCTGTCTATATTTTCATGATGAATAGGATTTTCCTGTAACCAGGCGTTTACTGCAGTAACTGCAATCTCAGCGGCTAGCTCATGTGGAAAATTGAACACACCTGTAGAAATACAACAAAATGCAACGCTTTTAATGTTATTTTTGAGACACATATTCAAAGTATTTTTATAACAATTTGCAAGTTCCTCTTCACTTTTCTTGGTTAAATGTCTATAAACAATCGGACCCACGATATGAATAACCTTCTTAGATGGCAGATTATAAGCATTTGTAAGCATCGGAATCGCAGTTGGCTGCTCGTAGTTTTCGCCGTATTTATCCCTAAGCTTATTCATTTTTCTTGCACACTCTAATCTAAGCTGCACTCCCGCAAAGCTGTGAATACAGTTATCTATGCAGTTGTGGAGAGGTACGAAACATCCAAGCATCTGTGAATTCGCTGCATTTACGATGGCGTCCACAGAAAGGCGCGTTATATCTCCCTGATAAATGGAAATTTTATCCTTTATAATCGGTATCTCATCTAAGGTAACCACGCCCTTTTCTTCTGCTCTGTTTTTTAGGTATTCGTCCTGAATTTCTAACACAGAATCCGGAAGATTTTTAGGCCTTCTAACATTCATGAGAGCACGTAAAACGCGACGTTTTTCCTCTGTATCATCTGGCACATTTATCTGCTCATAACCCCCAGTATCTTCCTTAAATTTTTTAACCAAAAAAGTTAATTCTTCATCCATTTTTTCATCCATTTTTTCAGACATGTTCCCCCTCCTTTTCTTTTTTATTTTTTTCACAATTTTTCCAACAATTTTCTAGAATTTTCCAGATTTTTCTAACTATTTTTTCAAACTGTCACGACTATTTTCCCATTGATTTTTCCTTCATCCAGGGCTTCGCAGGCTTCGCTTATTTTATCAAATGTAAACTCTTTTCCAATAAGTGGTTTCAAAGCATGTTCGTCCATAAAGCTAAATATATCCTGCATCATTTCCTTGGTTGGATAATTGCTATAAAAACTTGTCAGGTAGACGCCATTTGGAATGTCCTTTATGGGATCAAAATTATTCCATTCAAATACTCCGCCAAGAATGCCGGTATTGCAGACAATTCCACCACTAGCCATGGACTGCATGGTGTCCTTTATAGTTTTAATTCCAACCAGTTCAAGAGCCTTGTTGATTTTTAAATCATAATTAATTATATCATTTGTTTTATCATTATTTTTTTCTTCGATTTTTTCATTGATTTTTCCATTAATTTTTTCATTAATTTTTTCTTTTATATTTCCATCATCCAAAATGCATATGTCACAGCCTGCATTTTCTAAAAGAGATATTTTTTCTTTCTTGTGAGTTGTTCCGATCACCTTACAACCAAGGGCCTTGGCAAGCTGTATCGCTACGTAGCCAAGGGCACAGGATGCACCTCTTATTAAGATTATATCATCCTTTTCAAGTTTAAGACACTGAAAAATTGAGCCCCAGGCGGTAAAATATGTTTCAGGAACGGCCGCCATCTCAGCCCAGCTAAGCTTGGAATCTACGGAAAATACGTGATGCACGGGAAGCAGGGCATACTCGGCATAACTACCGTCAAAGCTTCGGCCCATTCCACCCATGAGGGCAACCACTTTTTCACCTATTTTAAAATCGCTGTCAGATGGATCAGCGATTTCTCCAACGCATTCTATTCCAGGAATAATTGGCTTTTTAATGTAATCACATTCAATTTCAAATTCTCTAAGAATCGCCTCGGAATGATTCATACCAAAGCCCTTAACCTTCACAAGCACCCAGCCAGGCTTAACCTGAGGAATATCTATATCAGAAAGCACCACCTCACTGCCCTTTGTAGGCTTTGTAAGAATAACTGCTTTCATTTTTCTCTCTTTTTTATTTGTCATACACTCACTCCATTTCTATTTTTTTCACCACACCTCGACACTTCCATCCATCTTTCACCATACCTCAGCACTTCCATTCATCTTTCACCACACCTCGACACTTCCATCCATCTTACACCATACCTCAGCACTTCCATCATCTTTCACCACACCTCGACACTTCCATCCTTTTCACACCACATCCCACACCACGCTTCTTAAACTGTCTAAATCCACTACGCGAACAACTCTCCACTCTCATCTGCCCAGCACTGAGGATCTGCTGCGTAAAAGTCTCCATTGGTTCCCTTTGCAACTGCAGGGCAACCTCTGCACCACGCAAGGAGCTTGCATTTGGAGCATTTTGAAAATTTGGTGTATTCTCTAAAGCTCTCCATTCCGGTAAGCCACACATCTGCGATTCGGTCGTCAAATGCATTTCCAACCTTACTGTCACCCACCCTTCTGCAGGCATATATATCCCCTGAAGGAAGAATTGTGATATGACAGTTTCCACAGTTACAACCACCGTAAATCATGCCTTTTTCAACATTTTCAGGAATTTTAAATTCCCCTGTTTCATACTCATATAGGGTCCACAAATGGTCCTTTTTATTAAAATAAGTCTCACATCCGGCCTTCTCGTATTCCTTAAATTTCCTGTCACACTCGGCCAGAAGACTTCTATATTCCTTGCCAGTCATGCTTGCATCCAGGTCGCCGCCACTTGGCACATACCTTGAAAATGCAAATATATTGGCCCCGGCTGCAACTATCTCATCTATAATTCCCGGAACCTCCTTATAATTGGTCTTTGAGACAGTAGTCATAATTACACTTCGAATGCCCGCATCATTTATACATTTGATTTTCTCAAGAGTGCAATCATATGAACCAGGCTTTCTAAACCAGTCGTGAGTCTCCCTAAGGCCATCCAGTGACAACTGATATTTCTCGCAACCAAGCATTTTAAGCCTCTTACAAACCTCGTCATTAAGATGAAATGGATTTCCAAGAATTGTAAAATTAATCTCATTCTCGTGCATGAGCTCAAGAAGCTTCCAAAAATGCGGATGCAAACTAGGGTCTCCGCCCGTCAGATAAAAATATGGTGTTCTATTGTAGACCAGGCAAAAATCCAGACAGTTATAAAATGTATTTTCAATCTGGTCCCAATCCATTGAAAGTAGGCAGGTATGGTTTCCTGCAGAATATATATAACAATGTTTACATCTCTGATCACACTCATCTGTGATATGCCATTGAAAAGAAAAATATGGTTTCATCCCTTTCACCTCGATTTCTCACTAAGTTAAACCCAAGGGGCCAAGCATAAAGCACAAAGTGTCTTGAACATTTACATCCAGGCCCCTAATTCAATGCTTTCAAAGCATTTATCGGGTTTAGGTCAACTAATTATTAGTTACTATTTGTCTGATGCGCCACAAGCTGAACCGCAAGCTGCTGCCTTATCAGAAGCACCACAAGCTGCAACCTTGTCTGATGCACCACAAGCTGCTACCTTGTCTGATGCGCCGCAAGCTGCCGCCTTATCTGAAGCACCACAAGCGCTTCCTGCAGCCTTGTGACTCCATCCTGCAATATTTGATAATGCCATAGTAAGTTCCTCCCTTCTAAATGTTTTGGTCAGCATTTCGCTGTCCTTAATTCACATTATACGAACCTAAAAAAATCCCACAAGTACGCACTTTTTTGTAACCCTAGTTACCTTTTTGTAACTTTTTTACAGATAGGAAAATGTAGCAAAAATATTGACAAAAAAAATATTACTAATTAAAATATTTTTAAGTTGAATCGAAGAAAATTGCATTAAAAAAATGCATTAAAAGGAGACAAAAATGAAAAGAAAAGATGAATTACCAGAATGTCCTGTAGCCACTACAGTAAGTGTTATCGGAAGCAAATGGAAGCTTCTTATTATTAGAAATTTATTAAACAGACCTTGGAGATTTAATGAATTAAAGAAAGATTTAGACGGAATAAGTCAGAAGGTTTTAACAGAAAGTCTTCGCTCTATGGAAGCTGATGGAATAATTACAAGAACAGTATATCCGGAGGTTCCACCTAGAGTAGAGTACTCTTTAAGCGAGCTTGGTGAAAGCCTCCGTCCTGTTATATTTTCAATGGCCGACTGGGGAAATGAATATAAGTCAACTGCAGATTAAAATAAAAACCACTTCATAATTGTAATCATAATTATGAAGTGATTTAATTAACCTTACTTTTTTATACTATTTTTGACTTTTTATTAGACTATTTATTAGACTTTTCACCAGATTTATCATCAGATTTTTTATTAGATTTTTTATCAAACTTCTTTTTAGCTTTTTTATCAGATTGTACCCCAGAATCAGCCTCATCCCGCCCAATCATTTTCATGAGTTTATAATAGTTTTCATCCTTTTCAACATATTGGCTATTTACCAAATTATAGGGTTTATCTTCTTCAGGCATTTCCTCTAAAAGGACGAGCTTTGGATCGGAAGAAATACCATTATCAATGTAGACCTGCAAGTATTCCAGCTCTTTTTCAGTAACATATTCATCGTTGTAAAGCACTGACCATACGGCCTGTCCAAAAATATTAGAGATAAATTCATTGCCTCCTGATTCCTTGGTAGATGTCTTCTTTTCAAACATCATTTTGAGAATTTTAATATCTCCATCGGCCACATCTCTTTCTAAACAGGATTCATTTAACTCCCCCATACTGCTACGTAAAAATGAGGTTTCTTTGTAACGAATAGGGTTGTGAAGCCTCACACGACTAAAGTCGCGTGCTTCCTATAGCAGCCTTGCGGCTGCGTCCGCTTTAGACGGACGGACTGCGTTTCTACCATACAGCCTAAACTCAGATGCTTATGCCGTCAAAGACATAAGCCCCGCATTCA
>JAILGL010000154.1 GCA_024696825.1 Lachnospiraceae bacterium | reverse complement strand
CCATCCAAAGCATTGGAATCTTCTACTTTTATGGTTTTATTTTCCTCTCCAAATACCTTAAGCTCTAACCTTGGGCCGCAGTTTTTGCAGGCAATGGTTTGAGCATGGCGGCGCCTGTCACCGTGAGCTGTATATTCCTTTTCGCATTCAGGGCACATAGGAAATTTGGACATAGAGATATTAACCCTATCGTAAGGGATAGAGTTTATGATGCTATATCTGGGACCGCACTCTGTACAGCTAATAAAAGGATGCATATACCTTCTGTTAGTCTTGTCAAAAAGCTCAGCCCTGCATTTGTCACACATTGGTAAATCCACAGGAATCATCGGAATCGGATCAATACTATGGGAATCTAAGCTATCTGCAGATTTATTAGAATCTATGCCATCTGTAAAAAATTTAGAATCATCCCCACATTCATCCACAGCCTGAATAGAAGCTGCAACACTTCCGGCTATATAGAACTCATTATTTTTAATTAGACTTTCATCTTCTTTAGAACAAAAAACTTCTAAAATATTATCAATTATAGCATTGGCTGGGAGGTCACTATATAAGGCATTTAAGAACATTTTTTTTACATTCTCAGACTCTGCCTCTATATCACTTGTTTTTAAGATAACCTCCACTATGCCATCTGTATTTCTTACGAAACCTGTAAGTTCCAGTTCTTCGCCAATTCTTGCTATATATGGTCTGAAGCCAATTCCCTGCACCAGACCTCTGATAATAAATTTAGAAGTCACAGTTATCTCCCCTTCCTAATTGTAGGAGTTTATTTATTCACACAGCGCATTTTTATCTGCATTGCATTCAGCACACAGCGCATTTTTATCTGCATTGCATTCAGCACACGCCACTTTAAATTTCATTCGTGGTGCTTAGTTTTATGTAGTTTTATGCAATTTTATCCGTTGCACACCATATTTCTTCCGCCGTTCTTAGCCATGTAAAGGAGCTCATCGGCGCGGTCTAAGGCCTCCTCGAAATCGTCATTTTCATTCTTATTGCTGAGGCCACAGCTAATAGTTATAGAAAGGTCATGGTGCTCGCTGCATTTGATCTTTTCAACGGTTTCTCGAAGGTTGTCGATTCTTTCAAATGCCGCTTTGTCGCTGTCAGCGCCAAAGACCATAACAAATTCCTCTCCACCGTAGCGAACCACAATCTCGTTATCCTCGTCATTACAATTATCCTGAAGAAGCTTAGCAAGCTTAATAAGCACCTTATCGCCCATAACGTGCCCGTAGGTATCATTTACACTCTTAAAGAAATCTATATCCATCATCGCGATGTAAAATGTATTGATTTTGGCATTGCTTTTAGAATCACTTTCCTTCATATTCTCGTAGAAGTTATAGAGCTCACGCCTGTTAAAAAGGCCTGTCAGGGCATCTCTTCTAGACATTTCCATCATCTGATCGTATATTTTTTTCTTCTCAATTCTCTCTTTTTGATATGCATTTAAAATAAGATAGGTGGTGAAGCCCATGAATACGGCCACTAACAAAAATGAAAATACCATGTCCGTAATTCTAGCTTCAAGAGTAAGTTTTGGGAGAAGAGGCGTTTTTAAATCTGTTTTCGCCTTATGTCCATCCATGGAATTGTAGGAAATTCCGATGGCACAGACTTCTACCACAACACTTATTATTCCACATATCAATCTTTCTTTTCCGTCCAAAATAACTATAATCATAAATATACCCGCGATCATATAAAGAGGCATTCCTGAGTCGATTCCGCCGCAGGAATAAAATGTAACGGGCATAAATATACAGTTAAGTACATAGGCTATTAAAAGCCTGGATAACTTCTTCTTTTTCATCACAAAATTTAAATATAATATAAACAAAAATAATCCTGCGATTATAAAAGAAAGAAGTGTCGCAAATAAGCTAAGATTTTCCATCATTGTTACAAAGGCAGAGACTATTACTACCAAAGTTCCAACGATAAGAATAAAGCCAAATATCCTTTCTTCAAGGGTATCCATTTGCTCCATAAATTTTATAAACTTTTTTTTCATATAATTCCTTTTTCTTAGGCATAAAATCCTAGTTTTTCCTTAAACTGTTAAAGCAAAAAACTAAAAACCTAAGTTTTTTCACTCATCAGCACTTGGAGATGGAGATTCTGACTCCTCATTTTTACTGGATTTATCAGACTCCTTAGGGGAGGCTGAAGGGGAGCTCTTAGAGTCGTCACCTGAAGAATCACCACTGTCGGAATCATCATTTGATGTATCCTTAGTAATCTTTACTCTGATTCTGGTATAATCCTCCAACTCAAATACTTCGTTTTCCTTTACTCTGAGCTTTAAGCTATATGTGCCTTCCTTAAGACCCTCTGCATTTACATAAAACTCATATTCACTTAAGTCTAAATCTTCAAGCTTATTTTCGAGGCCTGTGATTTTAATAATAGAACTCTCATTTTTCTTAAGAATCTTGACCTTGTATCCGTCTGCCAGATTCTCTACATTTACCTTCTTATGCTGCAAAAGCAGCTTCTTCTCAACCACCTTCTGAATATTTAACTTGACTGAAATCATAGCGTACTCAGCCGCCAATGAAACGCCATTTGGAAGGTAATCGATAACACTGATATTCTGCTCAAGGTCGCTGGAATCATCGCTCATTCCGCTTATATCCACAGGAATTGTAACGCCCTCGATAGACTTAAGAACAGAATTCTTTCCTGTAATATCGATGTTCTCAGGAAGACATTTTGCACTAACGAATTTGTAGCCCTTCTTAGGCTTTCCTGAAATCTTGATATCGATAGGAATATTTTTGGTATTTAATATGTCAACACTAACCTTAACCTTCTTACTGCTGAATTTTAAGGTTGGCGAAGTAACCACATTTTCGGAAGCATCATAAGCCACCGGAGTAAGCTTTTTGCTAAATGAAGCGTCAGCCCCCTCCACATCTACGGTAACTCTTATGCTCTCAATCTTATTAACGGCGGACTCTCCACCTGTTATCTGTAAAATGTTAGGTTTAGCGATACACTCACCGATGGCATTGCCTTCTGCAACTGTACCCTCAGTCACAACCTCCACCTGAATCTGCTTTTTCTCCATATCCTCAAGGCTTACCTTCATGACATCGTCACAGCTAAGCATAACCTTCTTTTTATATTTCTTATTAATGTGAGGTGTAATATCCACAGCATTTACAGAGGAAAGAGCAGAAAGATCTGCAGTGGCGTAAACATCCTTTTTACTCAGTCTGTCGATAATACTCTTCTTGCCGGAAACCCTTATAACTGCAGTTTCTCCGGACTGAATATCGTAAACCTTATTAGCAGAAGTAATGGCCTCTGCATTAATAGTAGTAACCTTAACCTTAAATGTAGTGGTCCTTATAGGATCCTCGATATTTATAATGAGGAGCCACATGATAACTGCTGCGATAGCTGCAAATATTTTTAAAGTAATATTATTTACAATAGTTTTGTAAATTTTTCTTAGAGTTATTTTCTCTTTTTTCTTCTCCATGACAGCTCCTCCTTTCCTAAATTCCTGGCTTTTTTTCGCTACTCGTTTTTAATTCCAAGCTTATTTTTTCGCTATTCTTATCTCGATTTCAAGCTTTTTTCCCTACTCGTTATTTTTTCTTGCAAATATATTCTTGCCTTTTCTCTCTCTCTTAACCTTCTTGTCGGTTTCTTCAGTCTTTCCCTGAATTTCCTTAAGCTTCTCGGCAAGGATTTCTTCATCAATATTTCTAAGAAGCATTCCGCCTGTTGCTACAGATATCTTGCCGGTTTCCTCGGAAACCACTATGGTAAGACTGTCTGTCTGCTCGCTTACACCAACCGCCGCTCTATGCCTGGTTCCAAGCTCCTTGGAAAGCTTAAGATTCTCAGATAAAGGCAGGTAGCAGGTTGCCGCCGCCACTCTGTTACCCCTGATAATCACGGCACCATCGTGAAGAGGCGTGTTGTGCTCAAATATATTGATTAACAGCTGACTTGTTACAACTGCATCTATATTAATTCCCGTTCTTTCATAATCGTAAAGATTAATGTCTCGTTCTATAATTATAAGGGCTCCCGTATTAACCTTAGCAAGCTCTGCGGAAGCTTTTACAATCTCATTTAATGTTCGGTTGGAGAAACGTAAATTCTTCTCCTTAGAGTCCTCAAATGGATTGATAACCGTAATGATATTTTTCTGACCGAGCTGCTCTAATGCCCTTCTAAGCTCAGGCTGGAATACGATTACGATGGCAGTGATTCCAAGAGCAATGGTTTTATTAAATATCCAAAGGATAACATCCATTCTTAAAAGGTAAGCTACCAGGTAGAAAAATGCCAGAACTACGATACCACGAACCAGCTCCCAAGCCTTCGTCTGCTTAACCCATTTGATAATGTGATAGATTGCAAATGCAAGAATAATAATCTCAATTACATCAACCACACCTATTTTAGGAAAGGAGATTCCAGATAAGCTGTGTCTCAATTGTCTATATATACTCATTTTTAATCTCCTTTCTTTTTTAATCTTAGTTTCTAATTTCCATACAACTTTTTAATAAAACTCCAACTCAACGCTACATTTACTAACTAATCCCAACTTACTTATCTTCTTCCTTTTTGCTGGTATCAATAGGATCCTTACCGGCAACCTCTTCTAAGATAATATCCTTGGTATTTTCCTTAGCATTAAGCTCCTCTTCTTCCCGTCTGTGCTTATTATTTTTAAGCCTTTCAAATCTGTCCGAACGCCTGAGGATAAGACGTCTCGGCTCAAAACGCGTTACATTTCTTTCTTCGGCAGATATAACTGTCTTTGGCACTGCCTTAACATAATAAATATATTCATCATCCTCGAAGGATAGTCGCTCCGTGGCCGCGTAATTTAAGGACCGGTAGCCGAATTGCAGAAGCATACCCACTAAAAGAGTGATGCCCATTTCAATTAAAAATGCTCCGAGGTTAAATTCAATTTCAAAGTAATAATTCAATAACAAATTAAGTGTCATACCAACAAATGTACCGATGATAACTGCTGCACTTGAGGCATAATCGATATCGATTCGTTTGATAAAAAATATAACCAGAAGAACTGCTATCCAAACCATAGCATCTTCGTACATTTCCTTATTATTCATGACATCATTCAGGATTTCACCATAGAGAATATTGGCATCAGGTCCTACTCCGGAAAGAGTGTCCGATATGGTATTTAGAAGATATTGCAACAATATACCACAAAGCATAGGCACAACCGTAATAGGAGTGAAAAATAGTCCTAAAATGATAGGGATAAGCATTTTCAGCTTAAGCATGTGCAAAACCAGCACCAATGGAATAATAAAGGTATAATTCGTATCCAGACGAAGATATGTCAGATACAAAAGTAAAAACATAATTGCCACCACTATGGCAAGAGAAACCGAAACGTAATAGACATTTACAACGGCATAAACGCCCACCATAACCATCATTACAGATACCGGTAAAAATGCGAAAATCAAAGACACGAGAAAGACAATATACCATGATTTCATAAGTGGATTATAACCAACCAACTGATTGATGGCGATTAGAGTAAATAAAGAGAAAATAAAGCGAAAAACCAGGTTACTGAGTTCGTTATGCTTCTGGTAAAACTCTACTACAAATTTACGAATTAATACCAGATTCTTCATCGCTTTTCTCCTTCCTTTTCTTCTTTCTCATTAGAATTTGTTTTATCATAAAATTCCTGTAATTGCTCCAGAGTTTCCACATACTCCGAAGTCTTTTCTCTTAAGTCGTTGTATTTGTTCTTATAGTAAAAAATGGATAGAAAAACCGTAATGCCTATAAGCACAAACAAGGGGACAATAACCAGGTTAATGACTATGTCATATTGCTCTAAAAAGCGGTCTTGGAGAAGGTAGCCTGTATAGAAATAACTAATACAAAACCATACAACAAGATAAGCAATTGAATAACCAATGACATTTTTCAATGTATTGAAAGCCACGTATTCAAAGGATGACTGACTATTAACTTTTATTGCGTCTTTTAATTCAACCTGCTCATAATGAGCCAGCTTCGTCATAATTTTAACCTTCTCTTCGTTAACCACTTTTAGACCTCTTTATTAATAAAAAATCGCAAACTTATTTAACTACTTACAGAACCAACTGCCTTAGCAATTTAGCTAATATAGCCTCTTTGCTTTATAGCAATTAAAGCCTTCTACACAAGCTGCTGTCCGCAGTTTGAACAGAACTTAGCTCCGTTAGTAGGATTACCACAATTAGGACAGAACTTTGGAGCTGCACCGCCCTGAGCGCCACCCTGTGGCTGCTGAGGCTGAGCCTGCTGATTCTGCTGATTATTCATGTTGTTCATGTTATTCATCATCTGATTAGCCATCTGAGCACCCATCATCATCTCAGCCATAGCGCCCATGGTAGAGTTACCATTGTTCATCTTACCATCTGCCATAGCATCTGTCATAGATACCTGCTGATACTTGCCCATATCACCAACCATTGATGTAGCAGCATTTCTGTTAATTGTGTTCTGAATCTCCTCAGGATAATTGAAGCTGTTAACTGAGAAACCGGTAACTGCGATACCGTCCTTCTGAGTCTCCATATCAAGATCCTGTCTGATACCATTTGAGATATCATAGGCATTAGCCTGAAGATTAAACATATCCTTACCTTCCTTAGAAATCCACTTCATAAGAAGCTGATCAAGGAGGGTGATAATTCTTACTCTTACATCATCTACAAAATACTCAGTCTTAACACCGGCAACCTTATCAATAAGAGTTGTATAGTCGTTAACCTTAATGTTAGCTGTACCATTAGCTCTTATAGGAAGTCCACCCGGCATGTTAGGAGCAGGAATCATAATAGGTGACTTGGTGCCCCATTTGATAGTAAATTCCTTAGTATTTACGAAAAGCACCTCTGCTCTCATACCACTGTTAAAACCGAACTTAAATCCCTTTAAGGTTGAGAGAAATGGAATAATCTGTGACTCGATATCATAATCTCCATCATCCTTAAAGATACCTTCTATCTTACCATTGAATAAAAATATAGCGTCCTGGCCAGGCTTAAGAATTAATCTGGAACCCTTCTTAATCTCACGATTAGTCCACTTCCAGAAAATCATGTCCTCGCGCCATTCTTCCCATTCTACAACGTTAGAAAACTGATTACTAAATAAACCCATATTTCTTCCTTTCATTCAAATATTTTAGAAGCCGCTGCCACCGCTGGAATGACCGCCTCCGCCGCCTCCACTGGAGCTTGATTCCGAACGCTTGGTTCTTGTAACTGTCTTATGTGTGAATCTTGAGAATCCACTAACAACTCGTGAGTTATCATTATCAAGATATGTGGTACTTGAAGTAGTAACCTTCATACCTGATGAACCAGCCCATATTCCAAAAATAAGACTGGAAATCACAAGAGCAATTAAAAGTGAAACATACCATGCAAACATTGGATTCTCAGCAATCTCGCTGTCAGGATAATCCTTATTCGGATCATAGGTAGCAAGAATTTCCTCACTTTCCTCTAAGAAAATCAAGGAACTCTTAGCAAACTTTTTCTCCTTCATGGTAGGCTTCATGTCGTCCTGAATACCCTTTAGCTTAGATGTGGTAAGCACACAGTCTGTTATATTACCATGGCCATAGCTTCTTAAACAATACACATGATCATTTTCCTTGTAACCTATGATAAGCGCTACCGCATCCAGAGATGGAAGTCTTTTATGAAGATCTTCAAGATAGCCCTCATAATCATCACTCATACCGATTTTGGTGCTGATAATTACATAGGTATGAACACCATATGTATCATAAATTTCCTTCATTTTATTCTTAACATTGGTTAACTGCTTATCCTTAATAAAGCCCTCAGCATCGTAAACCTCGTAATCTGCAAGAGTTTCATCAGGAACTCCAAGGCTGTCAGCGGAAGCCGCCTTACCTGTGGAAATCACAGAAAATGCTGCAAATAAAACGATAATCATAACAAGCGTCAACGCCTTACAAAGACCAGAAATATTTTTAAATGTACCGCAGGTACTTTTACTCACATTTACCATAAGAAAGTACCTCCTAACAATACTACCAGAAGACGAAGTAGGATAAATATAGCGACAGTGCTGACACCTATGTGAGCCAGTACATTTGGCACGCTAATCGGCGGTTTACCCGCAATCTTACCTGTTTCTGCATTCATTGCAAAGGAATAATCCTTGTCCTTATAAGTTACATAATTAATCCATATTGGGAAAAGGCAGTAGCTTGTATATGAACGATTGATATTATAATGCCTTTCGCTAATGTTCTTGGTATCATAACCATGCACACTATCCAAAATGTAGCTGTCCATATAGTTACTTACTCTCTTCTGAACTCGTGGAAACATTTCCTTATCGGTGTAGTCGTATTTCTCAGCAAGATATCCCGTAAGATAAGGCGCTTCGAACTTAACTAACTGCGAATAATCAAATGGTTCCATGATATCCATGAGCCTGTCCTCAAGTCTCTCTGAGGCATCTGCCGGAATTCCCTTAAATGTAGTATCAACGCTTCTGTAAACATCATAGTGGTTAGTCTCGGTTACATCATAACTACCCTCGGTATAATGATGTGAGGTTGTGCATTTAAGCATTGCCTCGCCCTGTCCAATACAGTTATATACCCAAAATGGAGCATACAACCCTTCCACCTTCTTAACCTTAACAGACTTCCTAAAATCCATAGGTGAGAAACGCAATCTCTTAGCCCATTTCTTAAATGCTAAGTCTGCCGTCTGTCTGTCAATTTTAAATGGAATACAATAGTCAGGTTTAAGCATTCCCTCGAGACGATCACCAAGTATAATAGGAGCCTGACAGAAGCTACACTTAGTAGCTGTGGTATTCTTATCAGTCATTACGAAAGCACCGCAGTTCTGGCACTGATAGGAGACAACCGAGCTATCCTCCATAGGCACATCCTGGTGATCCGTATCAGTAGACTGTCTAAGCTGTCCGTCTCCGGTCATCTCTTCTACTTTTTCGGTATGACCACAGTTTTCACATGCAATCATACCCTGATTGGCGTCAAACTTAAGGTCTGCGCCACAATCAGGACATTTGTATTGAAAAACCATTCTATATCTTCCTCATTTTTTAATCATTAGCAATTAATAATCGTCTGATTATTAATTTTTAAATAAATTATCATCTGATTACGCCGGTAATTACTGCTGGCTTGTACCTGCCTGAGCCTTAAGTGCTGCAAGCTCTGCCTCGATATCAGCATCTGCTGCAGGAGTCTCATCATACTTATCCTTAAGGTCATCAAGATCATCTGTCTTAGCAGCTGCATTAAGCTCTGCTGTAGCCTGAGCCTGATCAAGCATCTTATTAGCCTTCTCTTCCATTCTCTCGAAAGCATCCATGGAATCATTAGATCCGCTAGTGCTTGAAGTAAGCTTATTAATCTTCTCCTGAGCCTTAGCCATCTTAACCTTATTCTTGATAGAATCTCTTCTCTCCTCAAGCTTGTTAATGTCAGATGTAAGCTTGTCATACATAGCCTTCATGTTAGCGCTATTAGTCTTAGCCATTTCATACTGCTGCTGTAAATCAGCCTGATCCTTAACAAGATTAGCCTTCTTCTGAAGGAACTGTCTGGCATCCTCATCATTACCAGCTGCAACAGCCTTAGCTGCATAATCTGCAAGCTTAGCAACCTCAGCATTATTCTCATCTAAGAGTCTCTTAGTTCTCTGCTCCTCAGCCATAACAGCTGCAGTCTCAGACTTAACCTTACCAAGGTCATCATTCATGTTTCTAAGGCACTGATCAATCATCTTCTCAGGATCCTCAGCCTTGTCTAAAAGTGCGTTAATGTTTGCTGACATAATGTCTTTAAATCTGTTTAAAATTCCCATGTTTCTTGTTTCCTTTCTTTGTTGAAATTTTTATATTTATAATTATGTGGAAGTCTTATCCCACAAAAATTCAAAATAATACGGCCCAACTTGGCTAAACTTAATAATATTTTATTAAACCTAGGCCGAATAGTCAAGCAATTATAGGGAAAAATACGACTTTTTCTCAAATGTTTTCTTATGCTTTAATTAGTGGATTGCGCCTGTCCTTGTTACACAATCTTACTCAATCTCCAAGCTGTCCAGATATCAAAGTCGCATATGAATGCGCTTGTATATGCGCAGGCTTTCTTACTCAATCTCCAAGCTGTCCAGATAGAACTCCTTGCCTTGAATAAGGGTTGTGTTACGACTCTTACAAACAGGACATACCACCCTGAAATCAGGTATCTCACTGGTTGCATGACAATCGTTACATGTAACCTTTCCCGGAAGCCTTTTAATATTAACCTCAGCTCCTTCTGCTACAGTTCCCTCACTTAGGAGTGCGAAGTAATCCGTAAGAATCTGAGGCACCAGGCATGAACACTTGCCTATAACCAGGTTCACCTTAGTAACCTTCGTAGCTCCCGCCTTCTTACCTTCCTCCGTAACCATATTTACAAGACCTGTAGTAACTGATAATTCGTGCACTTTTCTGCTCCTTGTTATTATTTTAATTTCTTTATGGCGCCAGTAGTTTTGCGGGTTACCCGCGAGGTTCTGGGGCCATAAACTTGCTTTTATTTCTTCCTTCTTCTCTTTGGCATAACCAGATACCTGCTGCTTATGTTCTTCTTCAGCACGTCGCAGATGAAATTATAGTTGAAGCTGCTGTTTGAGCTTCTCACGCCATGAGAAAGAGCCTCCTTAGGAGTGTAGTCCTTCAGCCACTCCACATGAATGTCTGAATGGCCGCTGCCATAGACTGTCACGTAAGGATGAAGCTTAGGCTCCAGGATTGAAACTGACTTCTTTCCATTTGGATAAAATCTCACCTTGAAATGGCATCTGTAAACTGCGCCAATAAGGTTGTCCGGCTTAACCTGGCCATTTGCGAAGTTTCCAAGAGAATAGATGCAAAATGCTTTCTTGCCATTTTTAAGCTTTATCCACTGTGAATTCTGCACTACGTGAGGATGAGTACCGATGATAAGATTCGCACCCCAGTTAGTA
>JAILGL010000116.1 GCA_024696825.1 Lachnospiraceae bacterium | reverse complement strand
ATTATATAATCTTTTTTTACGTTTGTAAAGTCTTATTATATAGTGTCTAAAACATTTTAGTAGATTTTCTGATTATACAAATTTTAGTTTTTGTAATTTTTTCAGTGAAAAAGCCTTGAAAACTCGACGTTTCAAGGCTTTTCTAGCGTTCATTCTGTAATTATCAGTGGGGACTGACATTACGAAATCTTAATAATTTAATTGCATTTTTTTATGGCCAAAATGCAATTATCTATACAATTTAACTTTCTTTATTACTTAGTAATTTTCTTCTTTAATGTGTTAATTTCCTTCTGTGTCATTCCTGCTTTTAGAAGCATTTTTTCTGTATATGCGCCAAGGTCAGCGGTCTTAATATCAACACTTTCATCACCAACTATGCTCTGTAACATTGGATCAAAGAGGTTTGTGATAATGGTGTTATATTTCTTCTCATCCTTTGCCTTGGTTATCCTATAGTAGTTCTTGTAGGTAATCATGTAATCATTTTTAATCTGCTCATAGTTTGCGCCTGCAAGGGCTTCAAGTACCATACAGAAATATCCGGTTCTGTCCTTACCCTCATTACAATGAATTAAGTATGGGCCGTTATTCTTAGTCATGTCCTTAAGTCCGCCGGCAACCTTCTCTCTAAATTCATCTGAACCATAATTCATGTTAAGTCCTACAAGACTTACCTTATTTTTCTCTAACTTATTAAGGAAATATGAGAATTCATATCCTCTTTCCTTGTAAAGATCTATCTTTGCCTCAGTATCGGCAAGATCAATGATATATCTTATATTATATTTCTTAGCAAATTTGGTTACATAAGCCACACGTTTTCTCTCATCATTTGCAGGTGAAGCACTACGATATAAAAGGTTTGGCTTAAGGTTAGCCATCCTCATGCATCTAAAGTTTGCAAACATAACGTCGCTGCTGTAATCATTTCTATCATCAGAATAGCTTAAATCTCTTGCTTCCTGAATATCAAGATACTTCTCACTTTCATTAAGTGTGATAGTAGCTGTAGTATCGTCTGTAAGCCCTATCTCATCCCATGGATCGTCGCCATTATTAACAGCAAATTTAATGTAATCATAGGTTGGATATCCTATTATAAATTTAGTGCCATTTGGTACGTAGTAACCATTGTAATATGGGATATCTTCGAGCTTATAGCCATTAGAAAATTCTATATTAACACTGTCGCCAAACTTAAAGCCGAGCTTTGAAAACTCATCAATTGTAGCCTTAATATATGCACCGCCAAACTCAAGCTCATGCTCGATAGGATAATCCTTAAGAGCAATTGCCCCGCTTTCCTCCTGTCCTGCTTTTTTTGCGACTGGATTATTCGTTTTAACCGGTCTGCGGTTCACTATGGTTGCACTCTGTCCAGCATCCCTATTAGTACATCCTACTAAACTGCTTCCTACTAGTAGAATAGATACACACAAAAGTGCGGCAACAGCCATTCTAGCAATATTCTCAAAAAATTCAATTATCTCATCTTTTCTAATTTTCATATAGTTCCCCTTCCTTGACCCCCGGAATTTAAAACTATTTTGAATTGTTGGTTTTTGTTTTTGTTTGTTTTGTTTTCATTGATGCCATTCTAACATAATAATTTATGCTTGTTAATTGGCAGATTTACCAAAATTTTATGGGAATTTTAAAGATATTTTATGTAATGTTTTGAGTCGATAAACAATGATAAAAGTTTTGTTATAGTTTGGTAAGATGTGTAACTTTTTTGTAAAATACTCCATAATAACTCCTTATCCCGTTACATTTGTATTCATAAAGATATTATGCTAAAATTAGATTAACGATTTGACGGGTAAATAATTTAGATAAAAATATAAAATGACATTTATAATAAACATTTCTTTAATCAATATATTATGACACACGAGGAGGCTTTCATGAAAAGATTTTTTAACGTGAAAAAACAATACAAAGTTGATAATAAGCAGCTGCCGGCGGGGATTATGGAGTACATTGGAAACACCCTTAAGGAAATAGGTGTAGAGAAAAAAATAGTTCTAAAAATGGAGCTTCTTGCAGAGGAAACAATCACCGATTTTATCGGGCATTCCACAGAAGACACCATTTATATTAAGATAAAAAGAATGCTTGGGGACGTTAAGATTTATATATCCATGAAGGGCGAGGAATTCTCTCCTATTCTGGATGAAGATGACATCACCATAGACCTTGAATCCGACGAGTACAATGAAGCGAATATCAAGTCCATTCTTTACAAATCCTATGGCGAGAATTTCAAATATAACCATAAAAATAATACAAATAACGTTATGATTACAACTCCTGCAAAGCAGAATTCTTCTCTATATCAGACGCTATTTGCATTAGCTCTGGGCCTTGCTTTTGGTTTTCTTATGAAGCTTGTGATTCCTCATCACATCTCAGACGGAATCAAAGACTACGCCCTTTCGCCATTTAAAACCGTATTTATGAATTCACTTAAAATA
>JAILGL010000033.1 GCA_024696825.1 Lachnospiraceae bacterium | reverse complement strand
AGTATAAAAGGAAAAGAGTGTTAAAATGAGTGATTTAGAGAGAGTCGTTGGTAAAGGAAGATACCGACTGTTGAAGATAATAGGAAAGGGAGGATTTGGTACAACTTATAAGGCCTTAGATACATCTATAGATGTCAATGTGGCAATAAAAGAATTTTCCCTTAAGGATGATTCTGAGATAGATAAGGTTCTTTCAGAGGCAAAAATCGCAGCGGGTTTTTACAACTTGGCGGGTATTGCCAGTGCCAGAGATTTCTTTAAAGAGAATAATAGCGCATACATTGTTATGGACTATGTACGTGGTATGAGTATTAGTCACTTTATTAAGAAGCATGGAAGGATGCAGGGCGAGGACGTTTTAGAAAAGCTTGAACCTGTTATAAAATCTCTTGGAAAAATCCATGAGAAAAATGTAATTCATCGTGATATAAGTGCTGATAACCTTATGATTACTGATGAGGGAAATCTAATGCTGGTGGATTTTGGCGCAGCTAAAAATCTGGACAGCATGAGTGGAAAGACCCAGACACTGGTATTTAAAAGAGGTTATGCTCCTCTTGAACAGTGCAGAGAGCATGGCGTTCAGGGAACCTGGACTGATGTATATTCTACTGCGGCCTGCATATACTATATGGTTACTGGTGTTGTGCCGGATGATTCCATAGAAAGGTATATAGACGATAAGCTTAGACCTTTAAATCAGATGGATGGAACCGGACTTACAGATAGTCAGGCTACAGCAGTTATGAAGGGCCTTGAACTTGATGCTGAGAACAGATTTGAAAACATGAATGATTTCTATGAAGCTCTCTATGGAAAAACAGAAGATAAGGCTGTGCCAAGATATGATATTCGTACAGAAAAGCTTGAAAGAACCAGTACTACAGAGGCTCTTAAAAGTGAAATCAGTGGAATTTTTGAAGGTGATAGTAAGAAAAAAACAGGATTATTAGTTGCAGGAATTGCACTTATAGTAATTCTTTTAGTAGGTGGAATTTTTGCATTTGCATTTAGGGACAGATTTGGAAATAAGACTAATAAAAAGGCAGATAAAGGGCAGGTTACCCTGATGCCTGAAAGTGTAGTTTCGACTACTCCAGCAGCTTCAGTTGAACCGGAAAAAACTCCTTCAACAGAGCCGACTATAAGTCCTAGCCCTAAAGCAAGTAAGAGTAGTAGCACTTCAAAAAAGAAAAAAACTACTAAGAAAAAAACTAACAAGAATAATAAAAAGAATAAAAAAAATAAGTCAAAAAAGACTACTGCGACATCAACCCCAACACCAACTCCTACACCTACTCCAACGCCAACTCCTGCGGCAAGTAAGAAGTCAGGTAGTAGCAGTAAAAGTAACAAGAAAACCGTTACATTTGACGGAGAAGTATAAAAAATGATATAAAAAAGTTATAAAAAGTTGTAAAAAATCTAAAAAAATCCATACATCAACAATCTAAAATTTAATTAGATGGTGACGACAACGGTAAATGATATATAAAAATAATTACGAAAGCAGGTAAAGTGTATGGAATATGAGAGTGAATTAAAAATATATGATAATATAAGACATCATTTCTTTGTGAAATTTGATAATTATATTATAAGTAAATGGTCTGATACAGATGCAAAAAATATAACTGATGATCAGCGCCAGAAGGTGTTTAAAAAGTTTTATGCAAAGATAAAAAAGCATGATGTAGCTTCTAAAAAAACAGTTGAAAAATGGTTTGGAATTGGCGGTGAAAGTAAGCCTTCCAGAAAGCAGCTTATTAAGCTTGGATTTGCTCTTGGGTTCGATAGAAAAAAGGTAGATGAATATCTTTATGATGGTATCAGTGAGCCCGAATTACAGGTTAATGACTATGAAGAATTTATAGCTATGTATTGCCTGGATAATGGTATTAAGTATGATACCTATGTCGAGATGGTTAAGTTTTTTGAGAAGAGCTATGACTTAGAGCTTGAGTTCTTAAATACTGCCAGCACCAATGCATTAAAGAAGGAATATGCTGAGTTAAAGAAAGAAAAAAAGGAGGATTTTCTTCTTTGGATTTGTCAGCATATAGAGCTTTTCAAGGGTTATAGTATTACCACTTATAATTACTATGAGAACCTTCTTGACAAGGTCTATACATTTATCCAAAATGAACTTAAGGACAGAATGTTCTCAGAGCTTTATGAGACAGGTTTCTTCGTATGGGCTAAGAAAAATAACATTACCTCAATTGACTATTCAACTGAGATTTTTAGATTTATAAAAAATGAATTGAGACATAAGGATTTACCTCCTGATATGGCGGCTAAGCTTAAGGAAATCAGATATTATTCCATTTTTGTCTATTCTTCCAGAAGATATACCAGAGAGGTTCTTGGAGTACTCTATAATAATTATGGAGATGATTTCTCTGATGAATTATTTGGAGATGAATACGAGGATGAAATGAAATTATTTGATGAGGTAACAGATTACAGCCTTAGAGAACTTAGAGATGAGCTTAAGAAAACAGATGCTGCCTATGTATCAAATCTTTTAAATATAGCAAGCCAGAAGGTAGATGAATTAAAGCTTTCTAAGGCTTCAACAGAGCTTGAAGAAATGGATGATAAAGATGATTGTCCACTTTGGATTATAGAGCTTATTGGCGGAAAGAGTATGAATGTAGCAAAGGCTAAGAAGACAGTTAAGTTAAAGCTTAGAAGAAAGAATCAGCGTGTAAAACAGATTCAGAGAAAGGACCTTCTTATCCCTGCACAGTACATTTCTCAAAAGGAATATTGTTTAAAGTACAAGGATAAATATAATAAGGACGTAGCGAGAAAAGAATTTACAGAGTATGCTAATACCATTCTTGGCGTATGTGGCATGAGATTTATTAATCCTGATTATCAGTTGGATTATGCCCTGTTAGAGTGTTTTGGGGATGAAGAAATGATTCTTTTTGCTGAACTCCTTACTGATTATTAATTCCGGATTGGAGTATATATTGAATAATGGATTTTTACCGGTTTCAAAAAAGGATATGGAAGAGCGAGGCATAGACCAGTTAGATTTTGTCTATGTCTGTGGCGACGCGTATGTAGATCATCCAAGCTTTGGACACGCTATCATAGGCAGAGTGCTTGAATCTCAGGGATATACGGTTGGCATGATATGCCAGCCGGATTGGAATGATGATAAAAGTATCGATGTCTTAGGTGAGCCAAGGCTTGGATTTTTAGTTGCCTCAGGAAATATGGATTCCATGGTAAATCACTATACTGTTTCTAAGAAAAGAAGGAGTAAGGATGCTTATAGTCCCGGTGGAGCCACAGACAGAAGACCGGATAGAGCAGTCATAGTTTATTGTAATCTTATAAGAAAAACCTATAAGAAAAAGCCTATTATAGTAGGTGGAATTGAGGCAAGTCTTAGAAGGCTTGGCCACTACGATTACTGGTCTGACAAGGTTAGAAGATCCATTCTTCTTGACTCCGGAGCCAATATCATCTCCTATGGAATGGGCGAAAAATCCATAGTTGAAATAGCAGATGCCCTTAATTCCGGTATAGATGTAGATGACATTTCATTTATAAGAGGAACGGTTTATAAGACCAGGGATAAGTTTCTTGTAGAGGATGCAAAGGCCTTGCCACATTTTGAAGAGATAAAGGCTGACAAGAAAAAATTTGCCGAAAGCTACATGCTTCAGTATAAAAATATGGATCCAATTACTGCCCTTCCAATATATGAAACCTATGATAATTCATTATTTGTAGTGGTTAATCCGCCGTCACTTCCTCTTACCACCATGGAGATGGACGACGTATATGCCCTTCCATATATGAGAAATTATCATCCAATGTATGAAAAGGAGGGGGGAATTCCGGCTATTTCAGAGATTAAGTTCTCTCTAACCTCTAACAGAGGATGCTTTGGGGATTGTAATTTCTGTGCACTTACATTTCACGAGGGAAGAATCGTGCAGGCAAGAAGTCACGAATCCATTATAAATGAAGCGATAGAGTGTACTAAAGATAAAGATTTTAAGGGATATATTCATGATGTGGGAGGCCCAACTGCAGAGTTTAGAGCGCCTTCCTGTAAGAAGCAGTTAAAATATGGAACCTGCCAAGACAAGCGCTGCCTCTTTCCAAAGCCTTGTAAAAACCTTATTGCAGACCACAGTGATTACGTAAGTCTTCTCAGAAAAATACGTAATCTTCCAAAGGTAAAAAAGGTATTTGTCCGTTCAGGATTTAGATTTGATTATGTAATGGCAGACCATGATAAAACATTTTTAAATGAGATTTTAAAGCATCACATAAGTGGTCAGCTTAGAGTTGCTCCTGAACACATTTCAGATAATGTTTTAAAATATATGGGTAAGCCTGGAAAGGACGTCTATGACGCCTTTGTAAAGACGGTGAATAAGATAAATGAAAAGAATCATTTGAATCAGTTTATCGTTCCATATCTTATGTCTTCACATCCGGGCAGCAGGCTTTCAGATGCCATAATGCTTGCGGAATATATAAGAGATTTGGGATATATGCCGGAGCAGGTACAGGATTTCTATCCAACTCCCGGAACCATATCAACCTGCATGTACTATACGGAGTTAGATCCATTTACCATGGAAAAGGTTTATGTGGCGAAAAATCCTCATGAAAAGGCACTTCAGAGAGCATTAATTCAGTATAAAAAGCCTGAAAACTACGACCTTGTAAAGGAAGCCCTTATAAAAGAAAACCGTCAGGATCTTATTGGCTTTGATAAAAACTGTCTTATTCCACCACGAAAAATGGAGTATAAAAGGAAGAGTCAGGATAAGAAAAAAACTGGAAAAAGTGGCGGGAAAAATGGTGGAAAATATGGTAAAAATGTAGCTGGGAAAAAAGGCGGTCGAAAAAGATAAAATGGGCGTTTTAAAACTTTCGAAAAAATAATAAATAAATGGACAGTAACATTTTTCTATAGTATAATGTACTTAACATTTAATTAAACTGAAAAGGATTAAAATATAACGTATTTTGAAAAATGATCGGAGTATAATGCAGTGAGTTTTGGGGATTAATTAAAGGGACGTGATCGGAATACGATATACAGTGAATTTTGGGGATGATTTGACGTGAATTCCGGGTGAATTGCGTACTTTTATAGTGAAAAGAGGTGAGAGCAGGATGGATAAAGTGCTGTATTTTGATTATTGCGCTATACTTTTAATATTAGTAATAGCTACTTCGATGATTTCTAAGCGTATGTATAAAGGGTTATTAAATAAACATTTTTTATTAATGATATTACTCTGTTTCTTAACAACAGTAAGTGACATATTAGCTGTAGAATTTGACGTATTTAGATTAGATAATATGTTCTTGAGATATCTCAGTCATTCATTATATCTGGTATTCCATTGCCTTACACCGGTTGTATTCGTTATGTATATAACTCTACTTACGGACAGCAGAATACGAGGAAAAATGGTGGGACTAAGGCGTGCAATTCATTTGTTACCTTTAACCTTGGCGGTGGTTGCAATTATATTAAATAAATATAATCATAAGATCTTTTATATTGACGGTAATGGCGATTATCAAAGGGGTTCATTAATATTTGTTTTGTATATAATTTCCTTTGCATATATCGCATTTGGTTATATAAAATTATTAATCTACAGACATTCCTTGGAAAAAAACAGAAAAATATCTCTTGTGGTATTTTTAATCTTTACCATAATAGCGGTAGCACTTCAGTTTATTTGTCCGCATTTACTGGTAGAGATGTTTTCTCATGCCCTGGGACTTCTATTCATACTTCTTATGGTTCAGAAGCCAGAGGAATTATATGATAGCAGGACGGGTCTTTTAAAGTTTGAAGCCTTTGTACGAGTTATAAGAAGATGCTTTGCCAATAATACCGAGAAGAATATAATTCTTATAAATATAACTAATTATTTTGCATTGAGAGATATGCTGGAATATAAGAAAACAGTTAAGATTCTTCAGGTTCTGTCAAATCATATCAAACAGATTATATCAAATTCTAAGGTTAATGGTGATATTTATCATTTGGATAATGGACAGTTTGCAGTTATTTTGTATGAAGAGAGTGATTTGCAGAAGGTAGAGGAGACAGGAGTTCATCTTAATTCTGAGCTTAGAAATCCTATAGAAATTAATGGAATGGAGATAAATGTACAGGCTTGTGTATGCCTGACCCAATGTCCAGGTGAGTTTGAAAACTTTGATATGATTTACAGTTTCTTTAACGAATTGGATGATGACAAATATACAGGCAAGGTCTTACATTCCGATGACTTATTTAAGAAGGACAGATATGACCTTATGAAGGACATAGATGGTATTTTGGAAAATGCATTGGTAGAGCGTAAATTCGAGGTTTATTACCAGCCGATTTTTAATATTAAAGCTAAAAAATTCACTTCCGCTGAAGCGCTTATAAGATTAAATGATGAGAAATACGGTTTCATTTCACCGGAGCTTTTTATTCCGGCAGCAGAGAAAAATGGTTCTATAAATAGAATTGGTAGTTACGTTTTAGAAGAGGTTTGCAAGTTTATAGCAACTGATGAATTTAAGCCTTTAGGTCTTGAATACATTGAGATAAATCTCTCAACGGTAGAGTGCATGCAGAGCAACCTTATAGCAAAGGTTATGCCAGTCCTAGATCAATACGCAGTTACAGCCAGTCAGGTTAATTTAGAAATTACTGAAACTGCAGTTGGCAACATGCAAAGCACTATGAACACTAACATTACTGACCTTTATAATTCAGGTCTCACCTTCTCTCTTGATGACTTTGGTACAGGCTATTCCAATATGCAGAGAATCGCCTCCCTGCCGCTTAGCATCATAAAGATTGACAGAAGTCTTGCATCAAGTATTTCTGATAAGAGCACCCGTGTTGTTCTTGAAAATACAGTTAAAATGATTAAGGCCCTCAATATGAAAATCGTGGTTGAAGGTGTGGAAACCAAAGAGATGGCTGATTATTTTGAAAAGCTTAAATGTGATTATATACAGGGTTACTATTACTCAAGGCCCGTGCCAAGAAATGAGTTTGTGAGGTTTGTGCGTGAGAAGAATCTTGGGGTGTGAGAAGACTAAAAGGGAATAAATAAATTTAAAATAATACGCGTGCATGATATCCAACGCAGACATGCTTTCGCCGGTTGTAACGCAACGGGATGCTAAGCTCTGTCGGCTAAAGCCGCCAGTCGCTAAGCACCGGCGTTACAACATACGCACCGCAGGTGCGTTTGTCTGCCATTATGGATTATCATTGCACGCTCTTTTATTGTCTAATTTACTTTTCTGCTCCTCGCAAGCGCTTTTTTGCGTTTAAAGCAATTTGAGCCTTCATGCAAAATGTCTGAACGCCAGATCATTTTTCTTCATTCCGGTCCGGGATCGTCACCGTCACCACGGCTCCGCCTCCGTTTCGCGGCATGATCTCCATCTTCCCGCCGCACATCCATTCCAGCCGCTGCCGGATGTTTTTAAGGGTCGTA
>JAILGL010000002.1 GCA_024696825.1 Lachnospiraceae bacterium | reverse complement strand
CTTAGGTCCCACATTTAAAAGCAGACATCCATTTTTGCTGACGATATCAACGAGATCCTGAAGGATGTGCGTTACATTTTTGAACTCGTTCTGCGCCGTGTAGCACCAGGAATTAAATGCCATGGAGGTGTCAGCCTGCCATGGGAAAGGCTTTGCATCGGAGAAATGTCCGCGCTCCATGTCGAGAATGCCGGTGCCAAGCATCATTGCATCGTGTTTGTAGGAAACACCAACCTTCATGCCCCATTCCTCAGCTCTATTATAATAATATGCGATAAATTTCAGCAAATATGGCTTAACGGATTCGTGCTGAATCCACCAGTCAAAGTAAACCATGGCCGGACGGTATTTTTCCACCAGCTCGACATTTCTGGCAAGCCAGTCCTCCAGGAAGTCGGTAGGTGGCGCCGGACTGAACATATCCATGTCCCCGGCCTCCGGAATAGAAGGATAGTAGTAGTCGCCAAGCTTCATAGGGTCCTTTACGTCGCTTTCAAATTCCTTTCCATGTGAGAAGAAAAATGCATGCTCAACCCTGTGATTTGACTCGCAGAAAACCATATCATTTTTTAAGATTTCTTCCCGGAGCTCGCCAAGCACATCTCTGTGCATAGCCATATTTTTCGCATTGTACTCGCTGATTTCTGAATCGTACATCTGAAATCCGTCGTGATGCTCTGCAACAGGCATTACATAGCGGGCGCCGGCCTTTTTAAACAACCTCACCCACTCAGCAGGATCAAACTTCGGAGCGGTGAACATTGGAATAAAATCCTTGTAACCAAACTTGGTGTGCTCGCCGAAGGTGTCCCTGTGATGCTGCCACTCCTCCATTGACTGAATGTACATATTTCTGGAATACCATTCATTTCTAAATGCTGGGATGCTAAAAAGTCCCCAATGAATAAATATTCCGAACTTTGCATTTGTAAACCATTTTGGAACCTCATAGTTATCAAATGTAGCCCAATCCGGTTTGTATGGGCCTTTTGCTATAACTTCGTCTGCAATTTTAAGATATTTTTCTTGAATTGTCATATATCTTCCTCCTTGAAAATAGGGGTTATTTGATTATTAATTTCTATCTTCTAAGTGTTTTACTCCTCAGGTGTGAGTGCACCCCAGTCTAAGTCGTCTTCAGGGGCTGTGTTTTCAGTGTCCATACCTTCTGAATCATCCTTCTTTGGTGACGGGGATGGAGATGATTTCTTTGAAAAATCATCTTTGTCATAATCATCAGTTGTTTTCTTTGATTTATTTTTCTTGTTCTTTTTACTTGATTTGTTGCTATTCTTGCCATCTGAGGCCTTGCTGCCGGAATCCTTTGAAGCTTTTGAATTCTTGTTGTCAGGATTTTTAGGGGCATTTGCACCATCCTTTGCAGCAGGATCATTTGGGGCATCGGTAGCCGCATCATTTGCATCTGATGGTGTTGCAGTTGCTGAAACAGCGCTTGAAGTAGCATTGCCAGCTGTACTTTCGGTTTTCGCATTCTTGCTGTCAGTCTTCTTCTTGCCGCAAGCCGTAAGACTTACAAGTGAAAGGGCAAGCACAGCTACAAATAATATTTTATTAAGTTTGAATATTTTTTTTGAAAAGTTATTCATGTCATATACCTCATTTATTGTTTTATTTGCTGTAAATAATTAAATATTAAATTATTTAATTCTTATAGTTACATTATAAGTGGAAAGGTGCATTTTTTCAATCAAATAAACGAGGAAGGGCGATTTGTAATTAGTAAGAAACAATGTGCAAAAACAAAATTTACAAAAAGATTTTTAGCGAGGCTTTTTGCATTTGTAAAATGGACGCAGTAATGGTATGCTAGGTGTATATTATGAAAGAAATCATGAAGATATCATGAAGATATAATGAAGATATCAGATAGATATTGTTTAGGTAATATTTTGATTACATTTTGATTACATTTAGGCATCATAAGTTGGAGGATGAAATGGAATTTTTTAAGATATGCGGAATTATTTGTGCTTGCGATTTTCGCCATGAAACCATGATTAGACGAAGCAGGAAATACCTGTTGGAAGGGGCGGACGAGCTTAAGGAAGAGGATGCGCAGATTGTGCTTCATTACAATGAAAAAGAATTGATTCATTTACAAAAAGATCAGCCTCATCTTAAAATAAATGATTGTGAGGTTATAACTACGGCCACGAATTTTTATAAGAAGCTAGTGAAATTTGACTGTTTTATGCTGCATTCATCAGGGGTTGTGGTGGACGACAGGGCCTATCTTTTCTCGGCTCCAAGTGGAACAGGAAAGTCCACTCATACGGGCCTTTGGATGAAGCATTTTGGCGACAAGGCCCACATTTTAAATGATGATAAGCCGGCAATTAGATTTCGTGACGGCAAGGTTTATGCTTGCGGAACTCCTTGGAGCGGTAGTTCCGAGCTAAATGTAAATGAAGAGGTTTTACTTCAGGGAATCGGAATAGTCAGACGAAGCGAAGTAAACAAAATCGAAATAATGAAGGAGTCTGATGTTATTTTTAATATAATGGATCAGACCATTAGGCCTGAATCAGCCGACGGCAACATTTTCCTACTTTCAATGCTTGATAAGCTTGTTAAAAGCGTGAAGGTTTGGAAGTTAGAAGTCAACATGGAAGAAGAGGCAGCAGTGATGGCCTATGAGGCTATGAGTAAAGAGGAATAAAGTCAAATAATTTACTTTCTTGTAAGATTAAATATAGAGTGTTGCTGGTATGTTGTTGTAAATGTAATATTACTAATTACGAAGCCTGTTTAGTAAGGTTTCGTAGGCATCGTCTTCTCTAACAAGCACAGGTGAATTTTCTCCGCCACCGTTAGTGCTTCGTCTTATGGCATCATAGGATGCCTCGCTTTCTGTAATTATATCCATTGGATAGATTTCTACGCCTTGCTCACTGGCAAGCTTGCAAAAGTCGGAGAGTGCATTTTCAGAATTCTCAGTAGCAAGGATAGCCTTTTTCAAATCCGCATCCTTACTTGCTTTATTAAAAAGCAAATCCATTTTCTCATAAATATCCATATCATACTCCTTTCCGAAAATATCCAGATGGATAGATTCTTAAACACCACTTGAAAAACAAAGTAATTATAGCATTTGTGGGGAGGTTTGTAAATTAGTGATATTTCCTCTTTTTTATAATCATCTTTTGTGATAGAATAGTAGCGGTATGCCCTAGAGGCGTGCTTTTTATACAGGAAGAAACAATATTACAAGCATTATCAAAGAAATATATTTAGAGGAATGCAATGAATTATAAGAAAAATTTAAAAAGAGTTAGTTGTCTATTGTTGGCGACGGCGCTTATGATGACAGCTTCTTTTTCGCTGACTGGTTGTACTAATGTGCGAGTTATCAAGGGGAACAGGTCGTCAGGAGACGCGGCAAATGCCACCAGCAGCGCAGAGAGCACAAGCAAGAATAATCGAGTGGTGGAGTTTTTGGATGCCATTGGAAACTTGCATGTTATTACCGTAGACCAGAATGTTAAGATGCATCCTTACGATAAGGAAAAGTTCAAGCGCAAAGGCAACACTATGACTTATGAGGACGATAAATACAAGTCCAGGCTTGGAATCGACGTGTCCCACCACCAGGGAAATATCAACTGGACTAAGGTGAAGAACGCCGGCTACAAGTTCGCATTTATAAGGATTGGATATAGAGGTTATGGCAAGGATGGAACGGTGAACATTGATTCCATGTTTGAGAAAAATATCAAGGGAGCCCATGAGGCAGGCCTTGACGTAGGAGTGTATTTTTTCTCTCAGGCTATAAATGAAAAGGAAGCCAAAGAGGAAGCCGAATTTATAATCAAGATAATAAAGAATTATGAAATAGAGCTTCCAGTGGTATTTGATCCAGAGGAGATTACCACGGATGAAGCAAGGACGGACAATGTAACGGGTGAGCAGTTTACAAAGAACACCCTTGCATTTGCCAAGAAGATTAAGAGCGCGGGCTTTAAACCGATGCTTTATTCTAACTTCATGTGGGAAGCCTACAAATACGACATGAAGAAGTTAAATAAGATTGATTTTTGGTATGCGGACTATCAGGAGAAACCACAGTCTCCATATGATTTTGAATTTTGGCAGTATACGGAAAAAGGCACAGTTCCAGGGATTGAAGGAGCCGTGGATCTGAACATACAGATGATTGAGAAGTAAAATTAAAAAAACAACGCAAATAGTGAAAGCAAAAATAAGCCAGACAAGATTTGCAAGCAAATGAATTTGCAAACAAGCAATTAATCAAACAAGCAAAATAAGAATTAACCCAGGAGGTATATAACAATGAGTAAGGCTAAAGTAAGAACAAGATTTGCACCAAGTCCAACAGGAAGAATGCACGTAGGTAATTTAAGAACAGCACTTTATGAGTATCTTATTGCAAAGCACGAGGACGGTACATTTGTACTTAGAATCGAGGATACTGATCAGGAGAGATTTGTTCCTGAGGCGCTGGACATTATTAGAGAAACAATGCGTGTTACCGGTCTTGTAGAGGACGAGGGACCTGATAAAGACGGTGGCTTCGGACCATACGTACAGAGCGAGCGTATGAAGACAGGAATGTATATGGATTACGCGAAGCAGCTGGTTGAAAAGGGTGAGGCATATTATTGTTTCTGTACTAAGGAGAGACTTGATTCTCTTAGAGGCAGCGAGACAACTGAGTCAGGTAAGGAGATTGCAAAATACGACAAGCATTGCCTTTCACTTTCAAAAGAGGAAGTTCAGAAAAATCTTGATGCCGGAATGCCATACGTAATTCGTCAGAACAACCCAACAGAGGGAACTACAACCTTCCATGACGTTGTATTTGGCGACATCACAGTTGATAATTCAGAGCTTGATGACATGATTCTTATTAAGTCTGACGGCTATCCAACATACAATTTTGCAAATGTAATTGACGATCATCTCATGGAGATTACCCACGTAGTTAGAGGAAATGAATATCTCTCAAGTGCACCAAAATACAACAGACTTTACGAAGCATTTGGCTGGGAAGTCCCTGTATATGTGCATTGTCCGGTAATTACAGATGAGACACACAAGAAGCTTTCAAAGCGTAGCGGACACTCATCCGTTGAGGATTTACTCGAGCAGGGATTCTTACCTGAGGCAGTTGTAAACTTCGTGGCACTTCTTGGCTGGAGCCCTGAGGAAGAGCGCGAAATGTACACCTTAAAGGAGCTTGAAGAAACATTTGATTACAAGAGAATCAACAAGTCTCCAGCTGTATTTGACATCGTGAAGCTTCGTTGGATGAACGGCGAGTACATCAAGAAAATGGATGACGAAAGATATTATGAATACGCACTTCCAGTGATTAAAAGCGTAATCACAAAGGATTATGATTTAAAATATATCGCAGACCTTGTAAAGACAAGAATCGAGGTATTTCCTGATATTAAGGAGCTTATCGATTTCTTCGAGGAGCTTCCGGATTACGATATCGCAATGTACACTCATAAGAAAATGAAGACTAACAGCGAGAATTCTCTCGTTACATTGCAGGAAATGCTTCCACGTCTCGAGGCCCTTGACGAGTTCAGTCGCGAGAAACTCGAGGAAACCTGCAAGGCTTACATTGCCGAGAAAGAAATCAAAAATGGTATCTGCCTCTGGCCTCTTAGAACTGCAGTTTCAGGAAAGCAGTTTACACCAGGTGGCGCATACGAAATCATGGAAATCATTGGCAAGGAAGAGAGCATCAAGAGAATCAAGGTTGGAATCGAGAAGCTGTCTTAAGGTTGGATTTAAGGATCGAGATTTAAGATATAAACCTATGACAATTAAGTTTGAGGGGTAAGAAATATTAAACAAAACCAAAGGGGATGATACCAAAGTATCATCCCCTTATTTATGATTTGGATTATTTTGTAAGAGAGAAAATCCCAATATCAAATCAAATTAAGTATGCCGATTAGTCCAAACATAGCAAGTCCAAGGCTTGGCATGATGATTCCAGGTAAGTCCTGAAATTTAACCGGATTGATTTTTCTGCAACCTAGTCCAATGATTAAAAATACAATTGGATTTAGAAGCACGCAAAATATTGGTACTTGAAGAGCTCCATTTAAAATGGAGATTATAACTGTAATAGTTGGTGCCATCAGACAAATATAACCTGTAGCAAATGATGGCATTATCTGTTTGTAAATCTTTTCCAGTATGTCATCGGCGATTTGGAGTGATCCGTTAATTAGTGCACCTTTGTAAATCAATGCCTGAACACAAAGGAAAGAATGGATGAAACCGCCTGCGACTACGCCGAAGCTGCTAAAACCAATGGTGAGATATCCGAGCACGGGATGAGTTTTTGAAATCTGCATTCCGAGTGAATACATACCTACACCAACTAATGTGTCGCCAATAAGTGCCAGCGCAATGGAAACACCAAATCTCCAGTCTGACATCTTGGTCCAGTTACTATCGATATTTTTTGAAGTTCCAAGCTTTTCATAAATAAAATCCTTTCTGTTGTTGTAGGCGGAAACCCACTGCCCTTGGGCGGTGGGAGGAGCCTTGTGAATTCGTAGCCATTAACCTTGGCTCTCGATATACTTTTGTATAGTGGATGATGATACTTCGCCTATA